>CALBOT010000047.1 GCA_937896695.1 uncultured Candidatus Nitrosopelagicus sp.
CAAATAATGTCAAGATGGAATTGCATGTTTTTCATCCACATGGGTCTAGTTCCAGGTTCATTAAATACAAACAACATTCCTTTATCATTTGCAAGAAAATCTTGTGACTCCCACATTAGTCCACGCATTCGACGTGGATCTGTATCGGCCAAATATACTTCCAAGAGTTTATCATCTAATTGAACAGTTCCCATCAAGAAATCAGAGTTTGATTCAATGCTTACTTCAGAGGGTAGTGACAGCATACCTGCAACACCAACAATTACAGCTGCTGCAGTAATCGGAATTAAGACTTGTAAACGAGTAGGCATGTCTTACAGTATATCAGAGAAAATAAAAACTAAAGCAATTACAGAGATGTTTTGAATTGATTGATTGATGTAAGTGTCTCATGAGTGCTAGAGCCAATATCCTTCAATGTGGACCCATTGTATTTTTTATCCAGATATCTGCCTGCCAATATCATTGGTGCTCCAACTGCAACAGTTACTCCTGTTGGTTCAGGAATCCATAGCATAAGAAATCCCAATTTTTGCATTTTTTTTCCAGGAGCAGATGCACGATTTAGTGCGCCAAGCGACTGAGACGTTTTTTTGTCATCAAGTTTTCCCATATCACTATACAAAGTACTACGTCTAGAAGCGGATTCCCTCATTATTCTCAATTTTTCAATTTTTTCTCTAAGAGGATCAGTCATTAATGGATATTTTGAAAAATATAGTTAACAGTAAGTGATCAAAATGCACTACATTAAAGTCAAGATTTTGTCACAATAATTTCCAATTTATATAAAAGCAAATTCATATCGCCATAATGAAAAAGAAGACATCACGTAGATTAGATTCAATTAAAGCAGCACATGAATCTGAAAAAACAATTTCCGTCTCAGACAGAGTTGAAGATTATTTGGAAGTAATTTCAGAATTAGTAGATATGAAAGGATATGCTGCAACATTAGATATTTCAAGATACATGAATGTTAGTGCACCAAGTGTGACAAAGATGCTCAAAAAATTAGATGCCGAGGGATTTTTAGAATATGAAAAATATTATGGAATTAATTTAACAGAAAAAGGTCAGCGAATAGCAGACACAATTAAACAAAAACATGGAATTTTGCTAGATTTCTTTGAAATTTTAGGAATTGGTAAAGAGATAGCAAATCAAGATGCAGAAGGAATTGAACATCATCTTAACCCAAAAACAATTAGGCAAATTAGAAAATTTGTGACATTTGTTAAAGCAAATCCAAAGCTAATGAGTAGTTTTGATGAATTTTAATAATTCAACTGAAAATTTCTTCTATTTTCTTACGGCTGCCTTTTAGGAAAAATAATCCTCCGACACCCAATAATGCAATTGGAGCGGCAAGATATAACAAATCAAGCATTGGGTCTCCACACATGATTTTTATGACAACAACTAGTATTTGAGATTTTTCAAGATGGCATAGAAATTTTGACTTAATCTTGTTTTAGAAATATTTCTAAATTATCATCATTATTGACAAATCTAGAAAAACGCTTTCCTTCAGATGAGCGTTTTAAGACCTTAATTTTTCCTTTTTTACCAATTCTAGATGAGAAAAGAAATTCATTATTTACAGTGAAATTAGCAATATTTCCAGTAAATTCTCTGTCTACTTCAAATATCAATGCAGTACCGGATTCAGAGAAATCATAAGGCATGGACATTGATGGCAATTGCCTCTCTGCACCATGCTCCTCAACATCTATGTGCAATCCAATGGTTTTTTCTAATTGCTGAATATTTTTTCCAGCTTTTCCAATTAGAGATGGAATTGAATCACCTGAAACAAATACTTTGATTCTTCCAGGGCTTTGAAATTCAATTTTCGGATTAGAATCAAACCTATACAGATGTTCAAGTATTCGTTCTTCAGCTAAATGTTCTATTCCAGTTTTCTGTGAACCGTTTTGGTCTACAGGAATTATTATGTTCTCTTCTCCAAATGTATAAATTTCATATTCCAGAGTGTTTGTTTCGAAATCAGATATTTCAATTACAGGTCGTGCCAAATCTTGTTCAACCATTCCAGATGGAACTTTGACCTTTAGTGTCAAATCATAGACTTTGGATATTCCACCATCTTTTACATAGATTACAGTATCAAGTACGTTTGGGATAATTCCAAGCTCAATTTTTCCAATGAATCTCTGAATTGCATCAATAGGAGTATTTGCATGAACAATTCCAACCATGCCAACTCCAGTTAATCTAAGATCACTAAAAATTCTAAAATCTTCTCTTCTTCGAACTTCATCAAAGATAGTATAATCAGGTCTAACAAGTAATAGAATGTCAGCAGAATTTTCAAAACTTCCATCTAATCTAGTGTATTGAGTTACTCCAGAATCAACTTGTAAATCTCGTGGAGATTCAAATGTTTTAACAATTTTTCCTGAACGATTAAAGAAATTTGCAATTCCAGATGCAAGTGTACTTTTTCCAGAACCAGGTGCACCAGAGATAAGAATTCCTTCTGCTTGTTTTTCTAATCTAGACATTAATTTTTCAGATAGTTGATAATCCTCTAACGACATTTGTTTAATTGGATGTACTATGGTGATTTCTAATAATTCAGAAAATGGAGGTCGAGTAATTGCAATTCGATAATCTCTGTATTGTATTACCAAAGCTCCGGGTTTTGAGATTTCAGTATTTCCAAGAGTTTCATCATCTATTGCAGATAAAATTTGATTTGTCATTATTTCAAGATAATCACGGTCAAGTGTTTTTGTGTCAAGCTCTACTAATTCAAAACTTCCAGGTTTTCCTTTCTTGCCCAGAGGTTTTTGATTTTCTTTTAAGTGAATGCTCATTGTAAAAGGGTCAAAGAATTTTAGAAATTCCAAATCAGGTGCATTTTGTTCATGGTAAATGAATCCTGATTCAGATTTTTGTGAATCACTCATAATTGCATTTCGGCCGCGGTTCTATTATGTATTTTTTTAATGCGTAAAACATACACACAAGTTTAACAAATTAATCTCACAAAGCCAAACAAAAGAATTGTTTTAGATCGGTATGTATGTCAAGTCAAAATAATACAAATTTACAGTTTCATTCTGATTGTAGTAATTACTTTGAATCATTAAGAGAAAAAGGTGAAACAGACTTTGAGTTTGAAGATGAGTATTTCTTTACTTTACCTGCAATATCACAAATGAGTTTAGATTAATTATTCAGTAGTTTGAAATCATCATATGCACAAATTAGAGTTAATTGCAGAAAATGTCAAGAAATGTGAAAAATGTGAATTATGCGAAACGCGAATAAAAGCAGTGCCAGGTAAAGGAAATTTTGATGCAGATGTAATTTTTGTAGGTGAAGCGCCTGGAAGAAATGAAGACATACATGGAGAGCCATTTGTCGGAGCGGCTGGAAAAAGATTAGACATGATTTTAGAAGATACAGGAATAAATCGAGAAGATGTATACATTACTAATATCGTAAAATGCAGACCTCCAAAAAATAGAGTTCCATCAAAAAAAGAAGAAAAATCGTGTAATGATTTTATCAATAAAGAAATTGAAATTATTAATCCAAAGATAATCTGCATTATGGGAAATACCGCATATGGGACGCTATTAGACGGAAAGGAAATAACAAAAAATCATGGTAAAATTATTGAAAAAGATGGAAGAAAATTTTTTGTGACATTTCATCCTGCAGCAACAATTTATAATCAAAAACTTGTGGATGAACTAAAAAATGATTTTAGAAAACTTGCAGATTTTTTAGGAATAAAAGATGAACCAAAACAGTATGAAGAAAGACGATGTGATTATTGTATGGCTAGAACAAAACACGAAGTGGTAGTTATGCCAAAAGTGGTTACAAGAAAAAGACGTTGGTTATTCAAATGCACAGAATGTAACCATGAAAGATGGCTTCAACCTTATAGAACAGTTGCGGAAAGTTTGTACTAAATCTAATACAGATGACTCTGTAACTCAATTTGTTCTTCAGCAGAAATTATTCCTTTTCTAACCAATATGTCAAGCATGTCTTTGAACAATTGTTTTTGTTCTTCTGACATTCCACCAGTAGGACCTTTTTCTCCAGGTGGTCCAGGTGGACCGCGTGGACCTTTGTCACCGACAGGACCTTGTGGACCTTGTGAACCTTTGTCACCTGGTGGACCTTGCAAACCTTGT
Source organism: uncultured Candidatus Nitrosopelagicus sp. (assembly GCA_937896695.1). Lineage (GTDB taxonomy): Archaea > Thermoproteota > Nitrososphaeria > Nitrososphaerales > Nitrosopumilaceae > Nitrosopelagicus. Next base: position 4,182 of record CALBOT010000047.1, read on the forward strand.
TTTCCCTGTTCACCTTGTGGACCTTGAATTCCTTGTGGACCGCGTGGACCTTTTTCTCCAGTTAGACCTGGAGGTCCTTGTTCACCTTGTGGACCGATTGTTCCACGGTCACCTTGTGGTCCAGGTACACCAGTAATTCCTTTGTCACCAGGTGGACCTTGTGGACCGCGTGGACCTTTTTCTCCAATTGGACCAGTCAGTCCAATCTTACCTTTTTCACCTTGTGGACCTTGTGGACCGGTAGGACCTTTTTCTCCCATTGGACCAGTGACTCCTTTGTCACCTCTTTCACCAACAGAACCAGGTACTCCTTTGTCACCTTGAACACCTGGAGGGCCGGTAGGACCTTTTTCTCCTTTGTCACCACGTAAACCAGTTAATCCTTTGTCACCAGATGGACCTTGCAAACCAGTGCCACCTTTGTCACCAGACAATCCACGACCGCCTTGTTCTCCTTTGTCACCTTTGTCACCTGTGAGACCTTTTTCTCCTTTGTCACCCTTTTCGCCTTTTAGACCAGGTGGACCTTTGTCACCTTTGTCACCTTTGTCACCTGTAACACCTTTTTGTCCAGTTGGGCCTTTGTCTCCAGGTTGGCCTTTGTCACCTTTGTCACCTTTGTCACCTGTAGGACCAGGTTGTCCGGAAGGTCCTTTTACACCAATTCCAGAAGAGCGTGATTGTTGTTTCGAATTTGTTTGAGTGGATTCAGTCGGTAGGACAATACTTCTCATTGTTTCAGGTACTCGAAATTCAAACGAAGAGCCAACAGACGAAAATTGATCAACTACTATTATCCAAACGGTTGTGAATGTAGAAATTTTTTCAGGTAAGGGATTTGATTGAGAACCAAGAGTTGCCTCAAATTCTCCATTTTTTATATTAAGATGTGATTTTTCACGCCATAGTGGGAGAAATGATTTTTGGGCAATTTGTTCATCTGTAGGCTTAGATTCAGCAATAGCAAATTCCACCTCAAATATACCATTTTTTTGCTTGTATGGGGAATTGCCTTTAACAGTAAAATGTTCAGATGATGGCATAATCGTTTCTTTCAATATCTAGTATTTATTACATTTTTCTAGCCATATTAGGCATGAATTTACCACTAGTAGCAGCTTAATATTTATCCGTTAAATGTAGAAAACTAATTTATGAAAGACAAGAAAGAAGACACATCTCTAAGTAAAAAAGAGAATACAAGTTTAACAAATGTAAATTATCAAAGAGACAGACTTTTCAAAAAAGGTATCAATCTCATGGCAGATGAGAAATTAGAAGAAGCTGTAAGAAATTTTGAAATGATTCTAAGAGCAGATCCGAATGATGTTGAAGCAATGCTCAAACTTGGATATTCACGATTTCATTTAGATGATCATTCAGAAGCAATGAGAGTTTATGATAAAATTTTAGATATTGATGTAACAAATCCAGAAGCATGGAATCTAAAATCATTAGTGAATTATGAAAAAAAGAATTATGCAAAAGCACTAGATTGTGTTGAGAAGGCAATAGATTCAGACCCAACATTTGGAATGGCATGGTACAACAAAGCATGTTATCTTTCAATGTTGAATCAAGTTCCAGACGCACTAGAATCACTAAAACATTCAATTGAAATTGACGTCAAAAATGCAAGAAAAGCTGTCAAAGACAAAGATTTTGTAAATGTAAGATCAGAAGAAGGTTTTAAGAGAATTATCGAAGTGGTGTTAATTGAATCATTGAGACAAGGATATCATACAATAGGATCAATTGTATGGACAACATTCCTAGGAAAGGAAGATACAATCAAAGGTTTAGACGAATTAATTCTAAAAGGAATTGTTGTTAAAAATGAAAAGAGACAAGGATTCAACCAGATTATACCAATTTATGATTTAGTTCCAGATGTTGCAAGTAAACTTGGTGCAAAGAAACGTGGTTTGCTCGGTCCAAAAGAAATTGGAAAAGTCCCAACACCGGTTAAAAATCTAAAAGAAATTGGGCATGCAATTCAAACAACAATGACAGTAATTGAAAATGAAGATGTAGAAAAAACAATTGAAAGTTTTGATGTATTCATCAACACATCAAAATGTGGACAACAAATGATTGAAGAGTTTCTAGACGAACACAGAGAAATAAGATTATTCAAAATCAGATTAGAAGATAAAGGTCAAGATTATCTCGTTGACAATAAAAAGAAAATGTTAGAATTTTTTGAAACAATAGAAATTCAAGTTACAAAAAAATTAAGAGCTAACGTTCCACAAAATTAGGTCATAGAATCTTTCTCTTTTTTAATAATTGGAATTCCATCAATTATCGATACATCATCTTCTTCATAGACAGTGTGCCAACGGCCATTATGTGGAAGTAAATTGTTTAATTCTTCAATTTTTTTATTGGTAGGTTTTTTGTTTAGTAATGCACCCCATTTCATATTTGGAACCTTTGGTAGTACATCATTGATATCTTTCATATAATATCACTCTGCTGAGAGATCCCAGTAATTGGCATTTTCTTGTTTATCAATTGGTTTTTCAAGACTTTTCCATTCCTTAAATGAGTGAACATAAAGTTTGACGTTTGGAATTCCAATTGATTTTAGAGCATAATATGCTAATCCAGACAAGGTACCTACGCTTCCACAATAGGTGATTATTTCAGCATCTTCAGAAATACCTCTATTTTTTAGAAGTGTTTTCATACCCTCCTTTGTTCTCAAGATTTTTCCATCAGTTGCAAGTGTCCTGTAAGGTATGTTTATTGCGCCAGGTATGTGCTGTTCAAGATAATTTAATCTCTCACGATTATCAATTATTACAACATTTTCATTTTCTTTTACTTTTTCAAGATATTCTGCCGTAGCCATTATTTCAGAATTAATTTTTACAGAATGAGTAGCGGTTTCAATTTCAGGAACTTCAGTAGAAATTTCATATCCAAGTTCTTTCCATTGTGAAAATGTGACATCTAATAATTTCACATCTTTATGTCCAATATACTGTAAAGCCCAAACCACTCTAGAAGATAATGCGCCAAATGTATCATCATAAATTACTGCAGGAGTTTCATCTGAAATTCCTAAATCCTGTGCAATTTTTTGTATTGCTTCAGGGCTATCATCAGCTAAAAGTTTTGCCAATGGCAGGTTTACTGCATTTGTTATATGACCTTGTTGATATTCTTGATCACGTCTAACATCAACAATACGAATTGAATTCTCTTGTAATTTTTCACGAAGAATTTTTGAATTAATTATAGGGATATCAGAATCAATCATGCAGCACATTCACCTTTTCCAGTTACTGTGTGATAATTTGTATCACTTCCATAATCCATGTAGAAGTCAGGTTCGTCTTCAATTTTTGGAGGAACTATGATTGGTGCAATTGCTTTTTTGATATCTTCAACACTAGTAATTTTTGAAGATTCGTTTCCTTTAACCACTCTATCAATCCATTTGGCTAGAGTATCATCAGGTTGTTTGTTTTCTTTAAACAATTCAATAATTTTTAGAATCACAGGAATTATGCGTTTTACAGGAACACGAGCAGTATGGTGTCCAAGTGTTGCATCTTCATCAAATTTACCACCTAATGACATGGTATAATTTGGGAACATGTTGGTTTCGTGTCTACCACCACCACCATAAAATCCAATTGTTGCAATTTGATGCTGTCCACAAGAGTTAGGACAACCACTAATTTTGACGGTAGAATCTCGTAAATCATCATCTTCATCAAAATTAAGTTCTAGGAATTTTCTTTGTACTTCTTTTGCCAGTCTATGAGAATTAGTTAATGCCAAATTACAAGATGTAGTTCCAGAACATCCTACTGCAGAGGCCATTGTTAATGATCCAGATTTAGCAAGACCTGTTTCAAGTAATTTTGAATATAAAGATGTGAGATCATCATCATGAACATATCGAATTACAATATTTTGTGAAAAACCATTTCTAGCAAAACCTTCAGCAGAGTAATCACGTATTATATCAGCCACACTTCGTAATTGATTGGCAGTGATATCGCCTGCTTCCAGACCAATGAATACAGAATTAAATCCAGATTGAGACTGTTTTTCAACATTTGTTTTTTGCCATCTTGCATATCCATCAGGAATAGAAGTAGATTCATCAGTTACTGAAATCGGTCTTTGGATTTCATTTACACTATCATCAATGTTCAATTTGACAATTACAGATTGAGTGGCTTTTACAATAGCTCTTTCTTTTAAGACAAGGTTTTGAAATTTCTCCCAACCCAATTGATCAACCAGATAACGCATTCTGTTTCGTGAAAGATTTTTTCTGTCTCCCATTCTATCAAAAATTCGTATTACTGCCATTGAGGTGTATAGTAAATCTTCAACAGGAGTGAAATCTTCTAATTGGTGTCCTACAAATGAGCGATTTCCTAATCCGCCACCTAGGAAAATTTTGAAACCTTTTCTTTTCTCTCCATCAATTTCTTGGATTTGAGGTAATAGTCCAACATCAACAATACGAATCATTCCATGTTTTTCACAACATGTAAAATTAAATTTGAATTTACGTGGAAGGCCTTGACAAATTGGATTTCTAAGCATAAATTTTGCAATTGCCAATGCATAAGGAGTTGCATCAAAAATTTCATCTTTACAAACACCAGACATTGGGCTACACATTACATTTCTAACCGTATTTCCACATGCTTCACGAGATGTCATTCCAACATCAGCCAGTGATTGCATTATTTCAGAAACATCTTCTAGTATAACCCAATGAAGTTGTATATTTTCACGGGTTGAAAAATGTGCACTGCCTATCGAATACATCTCACTTAATTGAGCAATTTTTTCTAATTGGTATGGATAAATTTGTCCTGCCGGAACTTTGATTCTGACCATCGCATAATCATCAGTCATACGTGTGCCGTATGCGCCATGTTGTAATCGATATCTACGAAACATGTCATGATCAATTTTGCCTTGTCGGAATAGCTTCACGGTTTCAGCAAAATTTTCTGCTTCTTGTCTTCTGGACCAATCAATCTTTGGCTGTTTATCAGCCGGTTTTGATGGTCTTAGCTGTTGTGCCATCTATTCTTTTTCGATCGCCATATAGTTATAAGTTTTTGATATGGGTAAGTTACACACATCAACCAAACAAAGTATACATTTTTGCCGGATTGTGTTAGTATTGCCTAATTTTAGATAAAATACCCAAAGCTATTAATGAGTTTGAGAACAAAAAAACTCATGCAAGAGTCAGTAAACGAACAAAGACCAGACAAGATTTTTGCAGATGCAAAAGAAGTAGAAATTACAAGAGCTATTGCAAAGGAATTTTACGATGTCTTACAAGACAGAGCAGAAAGTGACATCATAATTATTGGAGCTGGACCTGCAGGATTGACTGCATCAAGAGAATTATCATTGA
>CALBOT010000048.1 GCA_937896695.1 uncultured Candidatus Nitrosopelagicus sp.
AGGAATATCTTCATTTTTCAAGATCTCAGTAAGTCTTGAGATGAATTCCTGTTGAGGTACATCGTAAACTTTAGCCATTGGAAAAAATTTCGATAATCGTCTTATAAATCATTGAGAAATAATCTTCCGATATGTGTGATTACAGTATGAACAAGTTATTCTTATAGACTTTGGTTTAGAGCCAAGACGAATTTTTGATGAAATTCCAGGTGCAATGAATTTTTTACATTTTTTACAAAAACTTGAACTGATTTCAAATGGCATTTTAATTTTAAATTTTAGGCTGATTTTTTTAGCAATTTTAGCCTGTCTTTCAGCTAATCCAGGATTGTTTTTTGCATTAGACAATGCATTGTTAAATAAAATTTCCATTCGTTTCATAGCTATCTGTTTTTTGGAGTTTTTCATTGTGTAATTATTAAAATTATTTAGAAATAAATGATTAGATGCAGTCAGCGGGATTCGAACCCGCGTCACAGGGTTGGAAACCCCGAATACTAACCAGGCTATACTATGACTGCATAAGGTTAAAAAAAATTTCACCTAAATAAAAATGGTTTTTTCATATTCATACACAAGTCTGCTTGCAACAAGATGTGCTTCTAAAGAAGAATCATGTATTGAAAATGACGTTTCAATAATTTTTTCAGTTTCTTTGCTAAAATGTCCTTTTTGAAATCCACCTATCAAAATGCATGAATCTTCTTTAATTTGCTGAGTTAATTTTTCAAAAGTAGTTTTTTGGCCTTGTGTTGTTAATCCAATGATTTCTTTTGGTTTAATTTTTGATATTAGTTTGGATAAAGAGGAATTTTCCATATGCATTAGAATCTCCGTTTCAGATTCAATTTTTTTTGTAAGAAATAATTTTTCCATTAATCCTTGAAATCGATGATATGATTTTGGTAAACGTGTATTGTTGTTTATAGAAATAATTTCATCATTTACTGTATGGACAAATATTTGTATTTTATTTTGAAAAAATGCAGGTGATGTACAGATGGATAATAATGTTAGATGTACAATGTCAGGTCTTCCACGTTTGAATTCATTTTTTAATCCTTTCATGGCACCAAAATGCCAGGAATTATCTAGCAATGTATTTGATATATTTTTTTTAAATTTTTTTGAATATGCTAAAACTGATTGATGGTTAGATAATTCTGTAGGGATTAATTCAAGTGAAGATTCTGCTAAAATTATAGTAGGCATTTCATCATCAAGGTATGTTTAATTTGAATTGTGTCCATGCAGGTTTTTCATTTTCATTTACATCAATTAAGCCAGAATTACAAACATATTCATCTACTCGTTCAAGTCTAAATGAATTAGAGGAAAATCCAGAACCTCCCACAGATTCAATTTCTTGAGAAACACAACTTCCTTTTTGTTTATCAAATAATCTAGATATTGTGAAAAATTCTATATCGGATTCATTTTCCTCAAAAAAGTTTAAACTTGATTCGATGAACTCTGCTTGATCATTTTCATTTCCATTCACAAAGTCAGAGGTACTCCAACTAATTTCAAAAAATGCTAGTTGATGTAACGGGAAAAATTCAAGAGATTTTTCTAAATTAGCAATTGCTTCTTGTGGTGTTCTATTAATATCTCCAACAGTATCAGTAGGTTTGTAAGAAAGAGCTATAAAATCACCCATTTCTAATTTAGGAGTTAATTCAAATGAACCACCAGGTTCCATTCCTTTGTTTATTACATTTTCAAGTGACATGCTATTGCCGAGTTTTACGTTAGGATGTTTTGATTTTATTTCTGTATAGACATTGTCAAAAAATTCAACATATGTTGGTATTGAGCCACTTGCTCTTTGAAAGTGATAATCAATATCACCTGCAAATATTACATAATCAATATTTTCATATCTAGAAAGAATTGAATCTAGTACACGAATTGTTTCACCCTCTAATGTTTCTCCTAATGCTTGATTACCCATCCATGATGGAAATGGACCTAATCTGTCAGCGTTAATTACTGAAAAGAAAAGAGTTGTTTTGAAATTATATTTTTCATTTAATTTCATCTGAATGTCAGTAACACGCCAATCAAAAGTTCCTTCTTCAGGTTCGATTTGGCTCCAGTATACATACATGTTTGTTCTTCCAGCTCCAGATGTTGATGCAACTTTGTATACAGATTCTAAGTCATCTATGCTTTTTGGAGGGTTTATTGTGTTAATGACAATACTGATTTTTTCATTTTGAGAGATTGTTTCACTAGAAAGAGAGTTTGTATCAATTGGATCACTTTTTGTAATAAAATATGCAAATGCGCCACCTATTGCAATAATTAAAATTGCAATTCCAATTATCTTACTATTCAATATGTCTTGAAACTAGTTTGTGTTCTAAAATGTTTGTTATTTTATTATCCAGAGGTACAACCACTGTATCCACATTCGATGCAGATATGACAGCCTTCTGTTAAAACAAGTGTGTTTTTACAGTTTGGACATAATTTTTCTTCAGTTTCAGGTTCTGGTGCAACATAACTTTCACGAGGAAGTTCTTGTGGGACTGTTACTTTGAGAGCTTCATTGATTTGTTTTAGGATGTATGGGTTTTTGATATTATTTTTGATATAATCATGTAGATAGTCAGTTGCTGTAACTTCAAAGGTTTTTTGAGAATTTTCACCAGTCATGTGAAGAACTTGTTTGTGTCTTGAACCATCACGATATACTGTTATTCCTTTAAGACCTAATTCGTGTGCAAGCAAATATGCTGCTTTAACATCTTCTGCAGAAACATCATTTGGCATATTGATAGTTTTTGCAATTGCATTTCCAATCCAATCTTGCCATACTGCTTGAGCCATAAGATGATCAGTCCAGTGTATATCCATTGCAGTTACAAAGATGTTTTGAATCCATTCTGGAATTTCATCAATTCCTCTAACTGAACCATAATTATCAGCAACTTTTGCCAATATTTCTTCACTGTAAAGACCATTTTCTCTTAAAACTTCTTCAAACACTTTGTTTGTGTAGAAGAATCTTCCAACAGTAACGCGTTTTTCAAATACAAGAGCAAATGTTGGTTCCATTCCATTTGAACAATCTGCTAACATGGATAATGTTCCAGTTGGTGCAACAGTTGTTGTTAAAACATGTCTTACACCATGTTTTTGGATTTTTGCAATTAGAGCATCCCAGTCATAATAATGTCGTTGTTTTGGTTTTTCATAGTATCCAGCAATTGGAATTTTACCTTCAGGATATTCTGTTTTTGAACAAAGTGGGAATGCACCTCTAGATTGTGCTAATGCAACACTTTCTTCCATTGAATAGTATGATAATGCTTCAGATAGTTTGCCCATAAACTCGTATCCTTCTTTTGAGTTGTATGAAATTCTTAATTTGTATAATAGATCTGCAACTCCCATTACGCCAAGACCAATTCTTCTAGATTCTTTTGATGCCACATTAATTTCTGGAACCGGATAATGATTCACATCAATTACATTATCTAGGAATCTAGTTGTTTTTCTAATAATTTCTTCATATTTTTGCCAATCAAATTCGTATTGGCCATCTGCTGTTCTTTTTGTAAGATTTGCCAGATTGATAGAACCTAGATTACAAGATTCGTATGGATACAAACTTTGTTCCCCACATGGGTTTGTTGCACGCAGTGGTCCACCACGTGCTTTTGCAAATACATTGTACTTGTTAATTAAATCAAAGAAGATTAATCCAGGTTCAGCACTTTTCCATGCAGATGTTGCAATAAGATCAATTAGATGATGTGCATTGATTTCACGTACAGGACTTCCATCTCGTGTACTTCTTAGGGTATATGCACCATCCTCACTATCAACTAGTGCATTCCAAAAGTCACCCCAAACACCAACACTGACATTAAAGTTCTCTAAAACCCCAGGTTCTGTTTTGTTAGTGATGAATTTTTCAATATCTGGATGAGATACGTCCATAATTCCCATATTTGCACCTCTTCTTTTTCCTCCTTGTTTAATGACGTCAGTTACAGTATTGATAATATTCATGAATGATACAGGTCCTGATGCAACTCCTGATGTAGATGCAACGATATCACCTTCTTCTCTTAATTCAGAGTAGTTAATTCCAACACCACCACCTGATTTGAAAATCAATGCAGCATCAGAAGTTGTTTTCATAATTTTTGCCATATCATCAGGCATTCCCAATACAAAACATGCCGACAATTGTCCAAGACGTCCACCAGCATTCATCATTGTAGGTGAGTTTGGTAGGAATACTTGATTTACCATTAGTTCATTGTATTCTGTAATTCTTGCACCATAGTCAGCAAATTCTTTTGCTGCAAGTTTTGTTAGCAGATCTTTAAAGCTAATCTTTGCTTGTCCTTTTTGTGCAATATCGATATAGCCATTTACTAAACCTCTGAAATGATATTGATTAAGATAATATTCATCAATTTTAAATTTGTAATCAAATTGATCTAGTTTTGTCAGATATTCTTTTGCTTCTTCAATGTTTTGTGGTGTATTTCCTGCTGGATTAAATACAGAAGAATCATGTAATACATCACCAATTCCAATTAAGATTGAAACTCTTTCAAATAATTGAGTCGGAGTTTCAGTAATCTCATTTTTCTTATTTCTAAATAAATATCGAGATGCCAAAACTCTAAGACAATTAAGATCAAAGTCTTTTGAAACAGGATCTAAAACTTTGGTATTTAGAATCTTCATTTTTTCGTCACGGATCTTTCGTCTCTCATGTCTATACAAGATGTATGACTTTGCGATTTCGCTATGACCTTGTTCTATTAGAGTTGATTCCACCATATCTTGAATATCTTCAACTGATGGTGGGTTTTCAGTACCAAATCCTTGAGAAGATAATTTTGTAAGAACACCATTTGTTAGTGTTTGTGCTAAATCACGATCGCCTTCACTAGTTGCAAGTAATGCTTTATAGATCGCATTTGTAATTTTATCCTGATCAAATTTTGTTGTATCACCATTTCGTTTTCGAATTTCTGCGAAAGATGATTCTATCTGTGAATTTTCAACCAATTATAATCCCCAAGTACATGTTAAACAGATGAGCTAAAAAACTCTTTGGCAATTATTTTTCTAACAATGGGTAAATAAAATTCACAACGGTACGAAAAACTTCGTTTTAGTTTTTTTAATAGTGCTAACCTTGAAAAAAAGATTTCAAGTTAGATCAGTAAATGATCGAAACGAATTTCGTTTTAAAAATTAGTACATTAATGAAAATTAGAAAAATGATCTAATGTTTGGCTAGGAAAAATTATAATTTATTTTAAAAACAATCTTCACACCTTCATATGTCGGTAGCTATCCC
>CALBOT010000049.1 GCA_937896695.1 uncultured Candidatus Nitrosopelagicus sp.
TTAGCTATAGTTACTATACCTAAAACCCATATAGATATTATATCTCAATATCCTTTTATAGAACATCTTAGGAAAAAATGTCATCAAATAGCATTTATGCAAGAAGGTCCTAGTTGGTATTTTCAGGATTTTCCTTTAGAACATCAAATATGGTTTTATAATATTCTTATGGAAATGGATTTTTTATTTGTACATAATGAAATAGATAAACGTTACTTTGAAGGATTGACTGGTAAAGAATGTAAGGTAATGCCAAGTTTAATGATAGAAGATTCAGTAAAGAATTTAACACAAGAACATAGAAACTCTGTAATGATTGGAGGAAATTTTTGTCATTGGTATGGTGGATTTGATTCGTATATGGTAGCTCAAGAATTTGATTGTCCTATATTTGCTCCAAGTATGGGTAGAAAGATTGCAAATGAAAACTGGATGGAAGGATTAAATCATTTGCCTTATATGAATTGGGTAGAATGGATTCATACATTAAATAAATATAAGTTTGGAGTTCATTTAATGAGAACACATGCAGCTGGAACATTTGCTCTTAATTGTGCTTATTTAGGTATTCCATGTATAGGATATGATGGTTTGGATACACAAATGAAATGTCATCCAGATTGTACAGTGAAAGTAGGTGATATAACTCATGCAAAACAAATAGCCGAAAGACTTAGGAAAGACGAAAAATTTTATTTATATTGTAGTAATAACGCAAAAGAAAGGTATAAGAAATATTATCATGAAAATCAGTTTAATACAACCTTCAAGAAACAACTTAAAATATCTTAAATGGTCATATGATTCTATCAGAAAGAATCAAGGAAATCATACTGTAGAAATATGCGTTGCAGATGATTTTTCAAACGATGGAACATGGGATTGGTGTCAAAAAATGATGCAGGAAGATACTAATTTTAAAGCAATCAGAAATGACGGACCTACTAGATTAGGTCATACTATATTATATGATAGATTAGTTAACAAAGTTGCTACTCATAACGTTTGTATGATATATCATGCGGATATGTATTTAATGCCAGGAGCTATAGATCAGATAGAACATAAACTGAAAGATAAAACTATAGTATCTCTTACAAGAATAGAACCACCATTACATCCACCAGGTCCTGAAAAAATATTAATGGATTTTGGTATTGAACCTGAAGAATTTAAAGAGCAAGAATTATTGGATTGGTTTGCAACTGTTCAATTGCAACAACTAACTAAAATAACTGAAGGTATATTTGCTCCATGGGCTTTCTATAAAAAAGATTTTCAAGAGATAGGTGGTCATGATTCATTGTTTGCTCCACAGTCAAAAGAAGATACTGATATATTTAATAGGTTTCAATTAAATGGAATTAAGTTTATACAAACTTGGGGTGGATGTGTATATCACATGACTTGTAGAGGTTCAAGATTTGCAGACGGGGCACAAAGAAATCCAGATGGTCAAGTATTTATGAAAAATAGAGAAACAGATGAATGGTTAAATCAAAATATTATATCTACTAGAAACTTTATTAGAAAATGGGGACATTTTTGTAAACATGATAAGTTTATGAAACCAATTATTCCGCCAAAATATAATATTGGAATAATTTTACGTAATGGAAGACTTAATCATTTAGAAATATTAGAACCTTGGTGTGATATAATTTATCATGAAAAAACTTTACCAGGAATAGATACTCCAGAAGATTATGTTTATAGAGAACAACAAAAAACGTCATACATAATGGCTCAACGAGTAAAATGTTTAGAAAATATAACACCTGATAATGATATAATTATTGAGATTGATGGAAACAATTTTAATCAGACTGATTATCAACATATTCAACAATTTGCAGAAATACTTGCAAATGATGAATTAGAAGTAGGTTCTTTTGAATTAGGAACAATGAAGATAATAATTAATAAATTACAAACGTACGAAAAGGATTTAATAATATGCAAAGAGCAATAGTAACAGGAGGAGCTGGTTTTATCGGTTCTCATATAGTAGATGAATTAATTAAAATGGGCGTTCAAGTAACAATCATTGATGATTTTTCAACAGGTAAAGTAGAAAATGTTAATCCAGCAGCTTATTGCTGGAAACAAGATTTAGCAACAGTTAATATAGATGATTTAACTCAATTCATGGAACATGTTGATACAGTATTTCATTTAGCTGCATTAGCAAGAGTTCAACCATCAATTGAACAACCTATTCCGTATCATGATGCAAATGTAACTGGTACTCATAATTTATTAGTTGCAGCTTCAGATGCGGGAGTTAAAAGATTTATTTTTAGTTCATCAAGTTCGGTATATGGTGATGCAAAAGTTCCAACATCAGAAGATCATGTATTGAATCCTATTTCTCCATATGCATTACATAAATTAATTGGAGAACAATATTGTAAATTATTTAGTACATTATATGATATTGATACAGTATCATTGAGATACTTCAATGTTTATGGAGATAGAATGGCATTAGATGGTGCATATAGATTAGCTATTCCAATCTTTGCAACTCAAATAAAGGAAGGTAAGCCATGTACAATAAATAATGATGGTAATCAAAAAAGAGATTATACATATGTTGGTGATGTAGTTAAAGCAAATATTATGTGTGCTAAGTCATTAAAAGAGTTTAAGGGTGATGTATACAATGTTGGTAATGGTGATAATGTATCTGTAAATGAACTAGTTGATATGATGGGCGGAGAAAAATCGTATGGAAATAAAGTTATTGAACCATTTGAAACGTTGGCATGTAATGCAAAAATAGATTTAGATTTAGATTGGAAACCAGAAGGAGATCTAAAAAAATGGATAAACAAATATATGGAACAATTCAATGGCTAGAAAAACAACAATAGGAATAGTAGGACAAGGATTTGTTGGTACTGCAGTTAATGAAGGACTTGCAAAATTTTATAATATTGAAACATTTGATATTAAAAAAGATAGTACATGTAGTTCATTGAAAGAATTAATTGAAAAATGTCAATGTATCTTTATATGTGTTCCAACACCAATGGATGGAGATGGATCATGTTATACAGAATTTGTACATGAAGTTATTAAAGATATAGATAGAATGACAACCAAAAAGAAAACATTAATAGTTAAATCTACAATTCCTCCAGGAACAACAGAAGGATGGAATAAACAATATGATCAAGTCGATATTGTATTTAATCCAGAATTTTTGACAGAAGCTAATGCAATTAATGATTTTAAAAATCAAACAAGAATTATTATCGGAGGACCAAAAAATGCAGCTTCAAGAGTGCGAAGAATATTTGTAAAAGCATTTCCAAAAGTAAAAATTATTAAAACAGATTCTACATATGCTGAAATGGTAAAGTATGTTACAAATTGTTTTTTAGCTATGAAAGTATCTTTTGCAAATGAAATGTATGAAATATGTGACTATCTTAAAATAGATTATGATAAAGTAATCGAATATGCAATGCATGATGAAAGATTAGGTTATTCACATTGGAGTGTACCAGGACCAGATGGTGATTTTGGTTATGGAGGTCATTGTTTTCCAAAAGATGTAAAGGCCTTATATAGTGTAGCAATGGAATTAGAATCTAATATTGATCCCATTATGTTAAGGGCAACTAATGAAAAAAATGATAAGGTAAGAAAAAACCGTGACTGGGAAAAACAAAAAGGTAGAGCAGTAATAAATAAATAAAAATGGAAAAATATATTTACAGAGCAAAATTAGATAGAGTAGTAGACGGTGATACAGTAGACGCCTTAATAGATGTTGGATTCGACATTTGGTTTAAAAAACGAATTCGATTTAAAGGTGTTGATACTTGGGAATCACGAACTAGAAATTTAGAAGAAAAAGCTTTAGGATTAAAAGCTAAAGCTAGAACTAAAGAATTATTAGAAAAAGTATCTTCTAAATCAGGATATTTTAGAATTAAATCATATGGTTTAGGAAAGTACGGTAGAGTACTAGCAGACGTTTTTATAATAGATAAAGATGGTAAACAATGGAATATTAATGAAACACTAATAACTGAAGGACATGCTTATGTTTATGATGGAGGTAAGAAAAAAGTATTCACCTCGTAGAATTTTTACATATGTATAATAAAATAAAAACTATGTGGGGAATATTTAAAAATGATAACGAATGGAATGAAAAAAACGTAGTAGGATTTATTGCGTTTTTAGTAATGGTGCTTTTTGCGCTATTAGACCTAATGACTGGATATTTAGGTAAAGATTTAGTAATAAATGAAACTATATATGACTCATTTACTTGGGTAGTATTAGGTTGTTTTGGCATAGCAGGAGCTGAAAAATTTGCAAAAAAATAATAACATGCGTTGGAACGACATTAAAAAAATAATTAGAAAGGAAGTATTAAAAGAATCCACTACTGTAAATGCAGGTAATACTAAATTTAATTTAAGAACAGGTGTAAATAAAAATCCTACTAAATTGGGTTTAAAAATACAATTTGAACCATTGGCGGGTGGTTTAGAAGCAGATACAAAAGCCAAACTTGAAGTAGCATTACAAGAAAAACTTAATATGAGTTTACAACAGTATGATATTCAAGTAAGTAAAGATACAGATGTACCTAGACCTGAAGTAATTGGATTTTTTATTCCATTAGCTCAACTTAAAAATTTAATAGTAAAATCCCTTACAGGGCAAAAAGTAGACGCTCCGGATGTTAAAGCACCTGAACCAGAAGGTGAGGAACAAGAAATGAATGAAATAATTCTTAATGAAATGAGAATTCGTGATTTAAACGAAATTTCAAAAGTTGTAGTAAAAGAAGATTTTTATGCATTTATAAATGCAGGTAATAATGTTCTTCGTTCTTTAGAAGAAAGTGGTAGATCAGTATCCGAAGCTAAAAAATACTTAGCATATTTAGTTAAACATAATATAATGTAATTTACACTCATATGAAAAAAAAACGACACATTCCAGTTTTATCGTTTAATGAGTTAGATTTAAAAGCCCAAAAACCTTATGTTTATAGAAGTTTAATTGAAGGAATTACGGAAGCCTTTGAAAATAATTTAGAGGAAATTGAACTTTGTGAATTAAAATATTCTAATACTTATTTAACAGTACATAAAGATAGTTGGTCGGAAAGTTTGGCTAAAGCAATGGATTTTTATATAGAAAATGAGGAATATGAAATATGTGCTGAAATAAAAAAATTAACAGATAAATTATGAAATTTGGATTATTTATAAAACATGGGGGAATAAGTAGAGAAAATATAGTATTTACAACTTATCAAACTAGTTTAGAGGAAGCTAAAAAACATTTTATTAATCTAAAAAGATTAAGTAAAGAAAAATTCGATAAGTTATTTGTAGTAATGGAAGTAAAAGATGCCCTTTAAAATATTAAAACAATTAATACCGGCTCCTACAGGATCCGACCCTAGTTGGGCCCAAAGAAATGTTTATGTAGAAAAACTTACAGCAGATGATACTATATATACATTTAATACCGAATCGGAGGCTAATACTAAAAGAGATGAATTAATGGCTACTGATTCAACTAATAGAATATATAAAGTAGTACAATCATAAAATAAATAAAATGAAGTATACAAGAGAACAAATTCAAACAACAGTAGAGGATAAAGGATATAAATATTTTCATGATAACCTAAATAAGGGATATGATGTTAATATTATAGGAGTTAGAAATTCAAAAACTAAAGGTAGGGTAACTAATGCCTTTGATGATATATTAACTATTTCTTACAAAATTAATGGTGAATGGCAGTATCATGAATTTAATTGTACTACAGATCCAGGTTCACATTGGGTTGAAAATTTATTAAATAAAAAGGGAGTTGCTATATTAAAACCTAATCAATATAGAGGTTCACATAAATTAGATTTTCATCAAGGTAGATATCTAGCATTAAGACAAAAATCAGACGTAACCGTATATAGAGATAATGATAGAGATAATAACTATGATTTAAATGAATCAAAAACTGATACAGGTATATTTGGTATTAATATTCATAGAGCAACTGGAAGATCAGGTGGTAAATCAATTAGAGTAGATAAATGGTCAGCTGGTTGTCAAGTAATAGCGGATAATGATGATTGGCATACTTTTTTAGGTATATGTCAAAGTGCTAGAGAAATACATGGTAATTCATTTAGTTACACTTTAATTGAGAGTAAAGATATAGTTTAAAATAAAATAAGGGTTATGGCAGAGGAAGATAGTGTAAAGAAAATCCAAAAATCTATCAATGATATATTAGGTATTAAAAGTGGCCTAGTAAAAAAAAGACCCTCCGTTAAAGCTAAAAGACGAGAATTATTTAATATAGCTTTAACAGGTTTGGCACATGTAAATGGTCGTGCATTAGGATTAAAACATGATTATAATGTTGATTTTATAGAATATGATGAAACTTTTTTTAACATTATAGAAGCATTACTAGATTTACAATTTAATAAACAACAAAAATCTATTATTGAATGGTTTTTATATGATAAATTTCTTCCTACAGGTGAAATATTAATCTTAACAGATACAAATACTGGTAATGAAATACCTACTGAAACACCTAATGATATTTGGGATTTAGTTCAGAAGTATGAAAAAGAAAATAATAAGTAAAGATATGATTTTACGTGCTATGAAGCACACTAAATCAAATATGGCCGCCGCTCGTTTTTTAGGTTGTTCATACCCACACTATAAACAATATGCTAAATTATATA
>CALBOT010000050.1 GCA_937896695.1 uncultured Candidatus Nitrosopelagicus sp.
TAAGAGATAAAATAAAAAGATATGCATCTACAGTAGGATTTAAAAGATGGAAAATTGTTATATTGGATGAAGCTGATTATCTTACCCCTAATGCACAAGCAGCATTAAGAAACTTGATGGAAACATATAGTAAGACAACAAGATTCATATTGACATGTAATTATGTTGAAAAGATTATAGATCCAATACAATCAAGATGTCAAACATTTGGAATAACACCACCAGGTAAGCCTGAAGTAGCTAAAAGATTAGTTAATGTATTAAATGAAAAAGAAGTTGAATATGAAATTAAGGATGTAGCTGCTATAATAAACTCTTCATATCCAGACATTCGAAGAGCAATTAATAGTGCACAAAGTCATGTAGTTAAAGGCAAATTAGTATTAGACAAAAACAGTGTGGTACAAGCTAATTATATGACAGAATTACTAAATATTTTAAAAAATATTAAAGATAAAAAAGAATCTTTTAAACAAATAAGACAAATTATTGCAGATAGTAAAGTAAAGGACTTTACACCATTATATACATTTTTATATGATAATCTAGATGAATTTGCTACAGGAACTATAGCATCATGTATATTAATTATAGCAGAAGCTCAATACACTGATTCTCATGTAGTTGATAAAGAAATTAATATAATGTCAATGTTTGTTAAACTAATGAATGAATTATAATGAATACACAACCAAATATCAAAGCATCTGATCTAAAACCAATGACTTGCACTGAATGTGGAGGAATGTATTTTAGGCAAGTAATGGCAATTAATAAGGTATCTAGATTTTTAACAGGACAAGACAAAGATACAGTTTATCCAGTTCCTGTATTTAGATGTGATGATTGTGGTTCTGTTCCAGAAGAATTTCAACCGGAGATAGCATAATGGGAGCTCCGTATATAAAAGGCCCTGTTGTTTTAGTATTTAAAACTTCTAATAGATCAAATGCTAAAACTAAAATGAAAGTATATAAAAACAAAAATGTAGATCATGTTAATGAAAAGAAATTGCCTGGAGTTCCAGAAAAAGCTGTTTTTTTAGAATTAGCAGTAGGAGATCATTTTGTAGAAAAATACAAACAGAAATATAACTTATGACAAAGAAACCTGCAACTATTTTCGACTTTATCAATGGTATGACTCATGAAAAGAAAGAATGGTCTAAATATACAGAAACAGATCATAAAAAATTCTCTCCTTTCATAGTTAATAGATGGTTATCAATGAGAATGGAACTAATTGAAATAATCAATCAGTTACAGAAGTATACAATCGGGTTATTAACACCTAGGGATACTTATCGTCTCTATCACGGCCTTCTACCTGCCCAGAGAACCTTTGCTAAGTACATAAAAGGAAAAAAGGAAGATAAGTACGACAAACAGTTAGTTTCACAAATTGCAGACCACTATCTAGTAAGTCAAGCAGAAGCTATTGATTATATCGATCTAATGCCAAAAGATAGTTGCAGCTCTTTGTTATCAATGTATGGATACACACAAAAAGAGATAAAAACAATGTTGAAAGGTAAAAAATGACATTTGAATCAACAAATACAGAATCTATAAATACACAATATCATTATGTTGGAAAATCTAGCTTATATAAGTTTGCTGAAGAATGGAATTTGAATTCATATGAATTTGATATTATTAAACGTGTAGTTAGATGTCGCAAAAAAGGATCTTTCAAAGAAGACTTAAAAAAGTCAAAAGATTTAATAGATATTTATCTTACTGAATATTTGGATCAATCCGAATAATTTCTTATAATATAATAAAAATATTATGGCAAATAACGTATATACTGTTGTGAGTATAGAAGCATCTAAAGAAGTTCTAAAAAATTTTGCAGATAAATTATTTACACCAGAAGTTGAAGAAGCAGATTGGCAACGTAAAAGTAGTATGATTGCTGATAACTTGTATGAATTATTATATAAAGATTATCCTAAAGACAATTTAACTAGAGATTGGATGACTGAAAATGTAGGAGCAAAATGGTGCTTTGTACATGATTGGCAAGTAGATGACGATATAATTGATTTAACATTTGATTCAGCATGGTATCCACCAGAAGAGTTATTTCATGAAATGGCAGATTGGTTTACGAAGCGAGGAGAGTTTGAAATGGAAGCTAGAAGTGAAGATGAAGCATATTTACATGTTTCAGGAGGATATGCAAATCACAACGGATCTGAATTTATTTGTGAAGATGATGGTATTCCAGAATACCCAGATGAAGATGATTTTATAGATAATAAAGATCAATATGCATATGATGAAGCTGTTGAAAATTTTTATGATAAAATTTCTGAAATAAAAGACGATCTTATTTTAGAGTGTAAACAAGACCTCTTAATATATCCATGAAAAGCGGATACATAAATCCTATATACAAACTATCATTAAATGATATATCAAAAGCTCCTGCTAAGATATCTTATTCACAATGGTCAATGTTTGAAAAATGTCCTAAACAATGGAAACTTTCATATATTGACAAATTAGCTCCATTTACTCATAGTATAGCAACTTGCTTTGGAACAGCATTTCATGAGACATTACAAGAGTATTTAACTGTAATGTATACTGAATCTGTTAAAGCAGCAAATAATTTAGATTTGCGTGATATGTTATTAACATGTATGAAGATGGAATACAAAAAAGGCGTTCAAGCAAATAATGGAGAACATTTTTCTACTCCACATGAATTAGCAGAACATTTAGAAGACGGAATGGCTATTCTGGAATGGTTTAAAAAGAGAAGAGCACAATATTTTTCAACAAAAAATCAAGAGCTAGTAGGAATAGAAATTGAATTAGCAGTTCCAGCTTCTGATAGTAATAAAAATGTTTTTTGGTATGGATTTATTGATGTAGTAATAAGAGATACTGTATTAAATAAAATTAAAGTAATTGATATAAAGACATCTACTAGAGGATGGAATAAATATCAGAAATCAGATAAATTAAAAGCAGCTCAATTAGTTGCATATAAAAAATTCTTTGCTGATCAATTTGGTACACCTATAGATAATATTGATATTGAATTCTTTATAGTTAAAAGAAAATTATTAGAAGAGTCAATGTTTCCTCAAAAAAGGATACAATTATTAAATCCAGCATCTGGCTCAGTAACAAGAAAAAAAGTACAGCGAAGTATTGACTCTTTTATAGAACATTGTTTTGATAATGATGGCAACAAAAGAATAGATCAAATTTATATGGCACTAGCTGGTCGTGGAGCTAAAAATTGTAAATGGTGTCCATTTAAAACAGATTATGAAAATTGTCCTAAAGAAAATAGGATTCGTGAATAAATTTTAATATAATAAATAAAAAGGAATATTATGAATGGTTTAATATTAGATGCATTACATGCAAAATATCATGCTCAAAAATCAGAAGCAGTAGCAAAGTCTACCGGTGG
>CALBOT010000051.1 GCA_937896695.1 uncultured Candidatus Nitrosopelagicus sp.
ATTTCAAAAGGAGAACATTCATCAACATTTGGAGGAAACCCATTATCATGTGCAGCCGGTGTTGCAACAATGCAAGCTTTGACACAAGATAAGCTTGTAGAAAATTCTGCAAATATGGGAAAATTATTCAGACAAGGATTAGAAAAACTAAAAGAAAAACATCCAGTGATAAGAGAGATTCGCGGTAAAGGACTAATGATTGGAGTAGAATTAAAGTTTGAAGTCAGAGATATACTAATGGAAGGAATTGAGAAAGGATTACTCTTACTATATTCAGGAAGAAATATTCTTAGATTACTTCCTCCACTAGTGATTAGTGAAGCAGATGTTACAAAATCTTTAGAAATACTAGATGAATTATTTACTAATGAGGAGAAAAGAAAAAATGCTCAAGGATAAGATAGATGAGAAAATTTTAGATTATCTGAAAAATGATTCTAGAGAATCATTTGTAGAGATTGGAAAAAAATTAAAGCTCTCAGAATCTGCAGTTCGCAGAAGAGTAAAGAATTTAGTCGATAGTAAAGTCATTGAGAAATTTACCATCGAGATGGGAGAAATGAATTCTACAAGTGCAATTGTTTTGATATCAGTAGATTCAACTACAGATACATCAAAAGTATCATCACGATTAACAAAACTAAATGCAGTCAAAACAGTTTATGAAATTACAGGACAGTATGACATCAGTGTTATAATTAAAGCACCAAGCATTACAGAAATTAATGCAGCAATTGATGAATTAAGAAAGATACCAGGTGTTATAGATACAAACACTGTGATTATTTTAAGAACTATCAGATAAACGAAAATCGATATAATATTTTAAAAACATACTAAATTAGATCATAAACAAGTGAATATCTACGATACTAGTACGATTATGTTTATATTAATGATTTATTACAACGAAATTAGTAATGACTGATCCGAATCACTATGCAGACATGTATAACGCATATGAAAAGACTCCAAAAAAAATTCGAATATTGGATTCAACACTACGAGAAGGAGAACAACATCCAGGAGTCTCATTCACAAACAAACAACGAATTCAGATAGCATGGATGTTAGATTATTTTGGAGTGGACCAAATTGAGATTTCACCAGTAGTATCACCAGATCATAGAGAAGCTACAAAAACAATCATCCAACAAGGATTAAGAGCAGATATTGTTTCACATGGAAGAGCGTTACGAGAAGATATTGATACATCGTTATCATGTGATGCAAAATGGGTAGCAGCATATCTAGGCATATCAGATATTCATCTAAAAGATAAATTAAGAATTACAAGAGAAGAAGCATTAGAACGTGCAGTGGATACAGTGACGTATGCAAAAGACCACGGATTAAAAATTAGATTTACAGTAGAAGATGGAAGTAGAGCAGAACCGGAATTTTTGTTAAAATTATGCAAAGCAATTGAGGAAGCAGGTGTTGATAGAATTAGTTTACCAGACACTGTTGGAATAATGAGACCAATTGGAATGTATAATTTTGTTAAGAAAGTCCGTACCGAAATTAAAGCAGCACTTGATGTTCATGTGCATAATGATATTGGATTTGCGTTGGCAAATGCATTTTCAGCATGTGATGCAGGAGTTGATCAAATTCATACAACAATCGATGGAATTGGAGAAAGAACAGGAATACCAGCATTAGCTGAAGTTGCAGTAGCTTTGACATATCTTTTCAAATCACCAAATGACTTTAGGTTAGATATGTTGGCAGATCTTTCAAGACTCATTGAGCAATACACTACAATTCAACCATATGACTCAAAGCCAATTGTGGGGGCATCTGCATACAAACACAAAGCAGGAACACATTTAGCTGCAATACTCAATAATCCAGCAGCCTATGAACCAATACCACCAAGAGTAGTCGGAAATAGGAGAAAAATAGTATTTGGGGAATTGGCAGGTAAGACAGGTGCAAGTTATCTAATGTCACTATTAGGAATAAGCAAAGATCCTGAAACTGCCAAAAGTGTTGCAGCCGGACTAAAAAATCTAAGAATGGGAGATGTGTTAGAGATTCCACTAGAAGATCGCCTCGAACGGAAAATAATTAAGGATGAAAAAAAGGAGAAAAATAGGTAAAAATGACAAATTGTCCCGAATGTGATGCAAACATAGAGATTCCTGACGATGCTGTAGAAGGCGAAATTGTCACCTGTCCAGAATGCGGAGCAAGTTATGAACTTAGCAAAGCATCCGAAGGTTTTGAGTTAAAACCAGCTCAAACAGTCGGAGAGGATTGGGGACAGTGACCAGCAAGATTTCAATCCTTTACGATACTATCCGTCTTGAAGAAAAATTACTCATCGAAGCTGCTAAGAAAAACGACATAACAATAGACATGGTGGATTGTAAAAAACTGTTTTTGGATTTGAATGAAAAAAATTGTTTGGAGGGACCAATACTACAAAGATGTGTTAGTTATTACAGAAATTTACATTCAACTGCAGCTCTTGAAGGTCAAGGCGCCAAAGTAGTAAATTGTTTGAATACAGGAATTTTTGCAGGAAATAAATTATTCACACACATGCTTTTACAAAAGGCAGGAGTTCCAACACCAGATGCAACGGTTGCATTTTCAAAAGATTCTGCTATAGAGGCATTAGAAAAACATGGATTTCCAAAAATCATTAAACCAACGGTAGGTAGTTGGGGAAGAATGGTTTCTAAGCTAAATGATATGGATGCAGCTGAAGGAATTATAGAAGGAAGAGAAGCAATGTATCCAATTCACCACATACATTTTCTTGAAGAGTTTGTACAACGTCCGCCACGAGATATTCGTGTAATTGTCATAGGCGACAATGTTGCAGCAGGAATATACAGGAATTCTGGAGACGGAAATTGGAAAACAAATACACATCTAGGTGGTTCAGCTGAAACATGTGAAATCACTAATGAGTTAGAAGACATATGCATCAAGGCAAAAGATGCAGTGTTTGGAGATATTGTAGGAATTGATCTAATGGAAAGTAATGAGAAAGGAATGGTTGTACATGAAATAAACAATACTACAGAATTTAGAAATGTTGTAAGAGTTACAGGCATAGATATTCCAAAACTAATGTTAGAACATGTCAAGAGGTTTACATAATGGATGAACATTTAGAGACGTCCAGATATGCAATTAAGACTTTAGAAAAAGCATTAAGAATTTACACTCCATCATTAAGTGAAAAAGCATTAGCAGATTTTCTTGCAGACAGATGTGACGATTTAGGATTCAGAGACATCCATCAAGATGAAGTTGGAAATTTGATTGCAACAAAAGGTTCAGGAGAGCCTAAGATAATGCTGTGTGGGCACATGGATGTTGTACCGGGAAAAATTAAGGTAAGAATAGAAGGAGACATGATGCATGGAAGAGGAGCTTCAGATGCAAAAGCCCCACTAATTGCAATGTTGTTTGCAGCTGCAAGCATAGGAGAAAATGAAGGAACAGTGACATTTGTTGGCGCAGTAGATGAGGAAGGTAATGCCACAGGAATAAAAAATTTAGTGAAAAATACACCTAATGTAGATTATGCGATTTTTGGAGAACCAAGCAGTATTCAGAAAGTCACAATTGCATACAAAGGTCGATTAGCAATTAATTTGAGAGTAAATGTGAAGGATAGTGCACATGCAAGTGCCCCATGGTTAGCAAAAAATGCAATAGAGGAAATATCATCAGTTGCAATAGAACTAAAAAATGAGTTAGAGAAAGGTCAAGAAGACAAGAGTAAAGGTATGATGCTTACTGCAACTCTTACTGAAATTCGTGGCGGTACTAGTCACAACGTTACACCAAAAGAATGTGTTGCAACATTAGATATTAGAATTCCAGTTGATAGAAATTGTAATGATATTGAGGAAAAAATAACCAAGATAGTTAATGAAATTTCAATTAAAAGAGAAATTGAGGTTTTGTATTCAGTGATAGACGAAACAGAACCATTCGAAGCTG
This sequence comes from uncultured Candidatus Nitrosopelagicus sp., assembly GCA_937896695.1. GTDB lineage: Archaea > Thermoproteota > Nitrososphaeria > Nitrososphaerales > Nitrosopumilaceae > Nitrosopelagicus. The sequence continues at coordinate 3,970 of CALBOT010000051.1, forward strand.
CACATAATTCACCATTAGTTAGAGCATTAACATTATCAATTTTGGATGTAGAAAAGAAAAGACCAATGTTGATTAGAAAAACAGGTACAGGTGACATGAATGTTATTGGCAATCAACTAAAAATTCCAGTGATTACATACGGTCCAGGAGATCCTCACGAAGCGCATACAATTGATGAAAAAGTTTCGATTACAGAGTTTGTCAAAGGAATAGAAATTCTGAAAAAATCACTACATAATTTAAAAAGACTCCATGACAGAAGGAAATAATGCTGTGGTTTGTCGGATTAGGTATTTCAGGTATTTCAGAATTATCAAATAACACATTAGAAGTAATTAAAAATGCAGATATTGTATATTTGGAATCATTTACCAGTCCTATTTCAGAAACTGAAAAAAAACAATTAGAAGATATTACAAGAGGAGAGTTTAAGACTGCAAAAAGATGGTTGGTTGAAGATGGAAATGAAATTCTAGAAAATGCTAAAAATAAAAAAGCAGTGTTAATTTCATACGGAGACCCATACATTGCAACGACACATCAAGAACTAAAAACACGAGCAATTAGGGACAACATAGAAACAAAGACAATTCATTCGTCATCAATTGTTTCATCATTGATTGGAGAGGTAGGATTACACTACTATAAAGTTGGAAAAGTATTGACCATCATGAATGACTCAAAATCAATGATTACTCCATATAATACAATTTTTGAAAATTTGTTGGGTAAGACACATTCAGTGATTTTACTTGAATATAATGAAGATAAATCATTTTTCTTGAATCCAAAAGATGCTTTGTCATTATTGCTAAATACCGAAAAAACACAGAATAGAAAAGTTATTTCAGAAGAAACTTTTGCAATTGTTGCATCTAGAATAGGAAAAAATAATCAGAAAATAATTTCAGGAAGTATTTCAAATCTAATTAAAAACGAGTATGGGGAAGCACCTCACAGTATTATCATACCGGGAAGATTGCATTTTACAGAATCAGATGCGGTGAAGGCAGTCACAGAATGTTTGGACGAACCAACAGATAATTCAGCAGATGTCAAAAGTATTTCCGAACAAATGATTGAGAAATATGTTCCAATGGTAAGAGAAGCATTAGAAGAAATCAAACCACATTATGAAAATCTTAAAGAATTTGATGATGTCCTGATAAATGCAAAATTGTACATCGATGATGCAGAGAATTTTCTTAAAGAAGGGAAAAAAGAATATGCAGTACTAAGTATAGGATATGCAGATGGTCTAGTAGATGCATTACGTATTGCAAAAGGTTTTGACCCAAAAATGTGATAACGATGAGTTGAAATTGAACATATCATGAATGAAAATTGTATGAAAACACTTTCAGAAATACAAAATTCATCATCAAAAATTGTATTAGCAGGTGGAGTTTTTGACATAATTCATCCAGGCCACATTAACACACTAAATGCCGCAAAAAAACTAGGAGATGTTTTAGTGGTAGTTGTAGCGACAGATAAAACAGCAGTAAAAATGAAAAAACGCAAGCCATTGCATAGTGCTCAGCTAAGACAAGAGCTGGTTTCATCATTAAAAATGGTGGATTTATGTATTATTGGCGATGAAGAAGATATTTTTAAAACAGTAGATTTGGTGAAACCACAAATTATTGCTTTAGGTTATGACCAAACCCATCAGGAGAAATTCATCACAGAAGGATGTAAGAAAATAGATTTGGATGTAAGTGTAGCTAGATTGGAATCTCCAAGACCTGAAACTTCAAGTTCAATAATTGAGAAAGAATATGGTAAAGATATTCACGGACTCTAAGAAAAATTATCTAAAATTGAAATTTTAACTTTAACGTTAGATTTTTCAGAGATTTTCAATGCCTTTCGAATGTTACTTTTTGAGATAAATTCAACAATCGTTGTATCGTGATGCGTTCTTTCCAGTAAGATCAATTCACAGTCAACTTTATTGTTTATTTTTGATTTGAAACATTTTACCCATCCAAATGTTCGCTTTCCATCTGAAAATGGATTGATTTTTACTCCTTCATAATTTGATAACTGTGAGATAGCTTCTGAGAATTTTTTTTCCTTAATTTGTACATTTAATGTTCCAGGATAGGGAATATAACCCAATTTTGATTTGAACTGTTTTGTATAGCCCTTCATTGACATGTAATATGCTCCTTCTCCCATTCCAGAAGTAATAGTTCCAGTAAAAGTAAGAGAATTGGAAGATTTTGAGATTAATTTTGATAGAAGGTTGTGAAGTGTAGATAATTCTACAAAGCCTTTTTGAGTGATTTTTATTGATTGTTTTCTACCTGACTGAATCCTCTCGATAAATCCACCCAATTCTAATTCTTTCAAATGTAAAGATGCAGATTGCTGAGATTTACCTATTTCTTTTCCAAGAGAGGTGGTGGTGATATTGACAAAGTTATGTTTTCCACCTTTAGATAAAATATGTGCTAAGGTTAGAAGGTGCTGTGTTTTTAGATCAGCCATTAATTAGATGCTATACCAAGTTCTCTAAATGTTTTTAATGAAACACCATTAGAATCAGATAATTTTGCAGTTCTGTGACCAATTACGTTTTCAACGCCAGCAGTTTTTGCAGCATCAACTAATCTTTGAGTTATGATTCCATCCAATATCAGGTATTTTATTCCAGACTGACCAGTAATTTTTCCAACTAATTCAGGAATTGCAACTCTAAAGACTTCAGTTTCATTTGAATCAAGTGCAATTGCTTCTAGAGATTCATTTAATTCTGAGAATTTTTTCTTGCACAATTCTGCAAGAGGACCATCATCGGCATTTTTAATTTCAGGTGCAGATAATTCTTCTTCCATCTGTTTTTTCACAGGACTTAGAATTTCATCAACTCTTTTTGGAGTTAATTCTTCAACTTCAATTCCAGTATCAGCACGTAATTCAACATCAACATGTACAACAGATTTCAATTCTTTTAGAATGAATCCACCAGCTCTATCACCATCAGTGAATGCGACTACCTTTTCTTTTTGATCACAAAGTTCTTTGATTGATTCATCAATTCTTCCACCTTCAAAGGCCAATGCATTGTCATAACCTGCTCTCAAGAGATTGATTATGTCGGCACGTCCTTCTACAAGAATTACCCATTTAGAATCATGTATTCCAGTACTGCAATGGAGTTTTTTTGGACCATATGTTGTAATTTTTTCAGAATTATTTTCATGAACTTCTTCAAGCATTTCCTGACCTTCACTAACTGAGTTTGTTGACCATTTTTGCTTGATTTCTTTGGCACGTTGTAAGATGTCTTGTTTTTTATTTGCTCTAACATCTTCGATATCATCTAATCTGAATGAACTATCAAATGGACCAACTTTGTCTATGCTTTCAATTGCTGCAGAAATTAATGAGCAGGTATCAATATCAGTACTCATAGGTAATAATGCATCACCTTTAGTTGTATTTTCAGTACTGAATGTATTTACTTCAATTCGACCGACTTTAGATACTCGTTGCAGTTCATTCAGATTCATTTCAGGTCCCAAGAGACCTTCAGTCTGTCCGAATATTGCACCGATTATATCTGCTCGTTCGACAAGCCCATCAACTTCGAATGACAGTTTAACGTGATACTTGACAATACCGGTATATGGCAATTATTTATCATCTCCTTAATATTCAATATTCAGAGATATTTCTTGAGATTTATAAACGATTTGAATAAATTAAATGAAAAAGATAGAGAAAAGAAAAATGTCTATTCAGTACTGAATGAAGAGCCACATGAACAAGATTTTGTTACATTTGGATTGTTGATTTTGAAACCAGAACCCATTAGGCTTTCGATATAGTCAACGTTTGCACCTTTGAGATGATCAATGCTCATACTGTCGACTAGTACTTTGACACCATTTTCTTCAATTATGTTATCATCTTCCTCAGCTTCTTTTTCAAAGCCCATTCCGTATGATAGACCTGAACAACCACCACCTTGAACGTAAATTCTTAGATATTGTGGGTTACCATCTTCTTCAGCCATGAATTCTTTAATTTTTTCAGCGGCCGGAGCTGTGATTGCAACCACTTTACCTGTTTGTGGTTTAGGTTGTTCTAATTCAGCAGATGCTTGTTGTGGATTTGGAGTCTCAATATGAGTACTGCAAGAATCACCGACTGTTTCAGCGTGAGTCTCGTGACTTGGACCACATCCACACCCATGATCACCATGTGATTCATGAGCTGCATCGTGAGTTTGTTCAGTTGCCATACCAATTTTCAATCCTCAAATTATAAGAAGGTTTTCCCCCTTTATCCGGTATTAATAAAGAAAATAAGAAAAATAGAGTTATTCTATTTTTTTGATTTATTAACAAAGTCTATCATACGCTTTTCTCTATCAGGATCAGAGAAACAGTTTCTCCAAGCCAATAATTCGACACCAAGACCGGTATCTAGATCTGCATTTCTTCCTTTGTTAATAGCTGTTTTTGACATGCGAACTGCGAGTGTAGCATTTGATGCAATAGCTTTTGCCATGCTCATAACTTCTTCCATTAGAGATTCTAATGGAACGACATTGTTCACAAGACCTATTTCTTTTGCTTCAGCTGCTTTTATCATCTTTCCAGTATACACAAGTTCTTTTGCTTTTGCGATGCCAACTATACGCATTAGTCTTTGGGTTCCACCCCATCCTGGAGGGATTCCAATTGTAACTTCAGGTTGGCCCATTCTAGCATTTTCAGATGCTATACGAATGTCACAAGACATTGCAACTTCACATCCACCACCTAGTGCAAATCCATTAACTGCAGCAATTGTTGGTTTTGAAACATTTTCAACAGTTGCAGTAACTTCTTGACCAAGTTTTGCATATACTTCAGATTCATCAGCAGATATTTTTGACATGTATTCAATGTCAGCGCCTGCTGAGAATGCTTTATCGCCTTCACCAGTCAAAACAATTACTTTTACACCATCATCTTTATCGAGTTGCTCAAATGTAGAAATGATTTCTCGGGCAACATCAATATTCATAGCGTTAAGCTTTGTTGGGCGATTAATCTTTACGACACAAACGCCTTCATCTTTGCTTGTTGTAATCATTGACATGATAGAAAACGAATAGAATGTAAAATTAAATGTTATCTATTTTCCACGTACTTTGCCCCATTGGGTTAATGCAGATGCTGCAGCAATCCAAGTTCTAAGGTCTTGATATACGGGCACATTATGCTTTTCAATTAATTTTATCATCTTTTCGGTATATGGTCCACCATTTCCACCACATATGATTGGCTTTTTCTTTTTCTTAGAAAGTGCAGCCAGATAATCAACAATTTTTTCTTCAAGAGGATCATCTTGGAATACAAACCAAGGCATTGCAATGTCAATATTTTTGTCTGCCAAGAACTGTTCAAGAACAAAATTATAATCACCTGCAGTTGCGCCGCCTCCAACATCAGCTGGATTTCCATTATGAATTGGAACAGTTGGAGGGAAATGTTTTTTGATTTTGTTACGAGTTTTTGAATCTAATTTTCCAATTGTAAGTCCTAAGCGGTCTAAATGATCAATTCCTCCAATCATAGGACCTGCACCATTACTTGTCATTGCAACACGATTACCCTTTGCTGGAGGTTGCCATGCCATTGCCTTTAGAACACCGACTAGTTCTTGATAACTGTCAACAGAGATAATTCCTGCTTGTTTGAATGCACCCATAATCATTGCGTTAGAACCTCCAAGTGAGCCTGTGTGAGATGCAGCTTGCTTTGCACCTGCAGCAGTTCTTCCACTCTTCCAAATAATAATTGGTTTCTTCTTTTCTTTCATTACACGTTTTGCAGTATTGATGAATTTTCTTCCATCACCAAATCCTTCAACGTATAATCCAATTACTTTGGTTTGAGGATCATTTGCAGCATACCATATCATATCTGCTTCATCAACATCAGAACGATTACCAAAGCTAATCATTTTAGATAAACCAAACAAATCTGCACTTTCTAGCATACTAATTCCCATTGTTCCACTTTGAGAGAAGAATGCAACATTACCTAGTTTTGAACGAACCATTCTTTCTTGTCCTTGGAATGCACAATCAAGTCTATTTGCTGCATTAAACATACCAATACAGTTAGGACCAATTACACGAATTTTGTGTTTTAATGATAACTCTTTGACTTCAGCTTCCATAGCTGCTCTATCACCACCAAGTTCTTTTCCACCGCCAGATACAATTACTACATTATGAATTCCTTTTTTTGCACATGTTTTCATAATGTCTGCACATGCAGAAAGATCAACACAAACTACAACAAGATCAACTTTTTGATTAATTGCTTCTAGTGAAGGATAACATTTGAGTCCAAGAATTTTCTTTTGTTTTGGATTAATTGGAAAAACTTTGCCTTTGTAATCTTGTTTTCCTAATGCATCTAATACAGAGTTACCAATTTTTCCAGGAGTTGCAGATGCACCAACTAGTGCAACAGATTTTGGGGTGAAGAATGTTTCCATGGAAGTAATGACTGGTTTTGCTTTTGAAATTGAATTCTTTTTTAATTCTTTATTGAGAATGATTTTTGCATCTACTACAAAATATGATTTTGGATATACAATTACAGGGTTAAAGTCAATACTGTTGATGTAATTTGCATTTTCAACACCGATTTTTCCAATTTGAACCAGTGCTTTTGCAACCATGTTTAGATCAATTGGTGCACTTCCACGGAAACCTTTGAGGAGTTTTGAGCCTTTTAGTTCATTCAACATGGATTTTGCATCAGATGTTGTAATTGGTAGCATTCTAAATGCAACGTCTTTGAATACTTCAGTCATCACGCCGCCTAATCCAGCCATAATCATCGGTCCGAATTGAGGATCATTTTGTATACCAACAATTAGTTCAACGCCACCTTTTGGAACCATCTTTTCCAAAAGAATTCCTTTTACATCAACTCCTTTCTTTTTTGATAGTCTACCATACATGTCATTGAATGTTTTTTTCACATCGGCAACATTATCAACACCAACTTTTACACCACCAACATCAGTCTTGTGTAAAATTTGCGGAGATACGACTTTCATTACTAACGGAAATCCCAACTTTTTTGCTTGTTTTGCAGCTTCATCTGCTGATTTGGCTAGAGCAAAACCAGGTACTTTGACCCCATATTTTTTTAGAATTCCTTTAGAGGATTCTTCAGTTATAACTTTATGATCAGTATTGATAATTTCTTCAAAGGTATTTTTTACAAAAGACATTATTCGATCGATGAAAAAATTTTTCGCTATATTAATCTTTGATCAAAATTTTTGATTATGGCCAAACGCCTTTATGGTCAAATGCTTCCATAACTCTTTGGACTGCAAGAACCATTGCTGCACGTCTCATATCAATTTGATATTTTTTGGATATATCATGAGTATCTTTTAGACCTCTTGTGATATTTGCTTCCATTTTTCCTGCAACTTCATCAAAGCTCCAATAATATCCCATGTTATTTTGTACCCATTCTAGGTATGAGATACATACACCGCCAGAGTTAGCAAGTATGTCAGGAATAACCATAATTTTTTTCTTGTAAATGATTGGATCTGCTTCAGGTAATGTTGGACCATTTGCTGCTTCTCCAATAATTTTACATTGTAATTTTTTTGCGAGTTTTGCATCAATTTGGTTTTCTAGTGCACCAGGAATCAATATCTCACATTTTGTTGTAAGTAATTGTTCAGTTGAAACTTTCTTACTACCAGGGAATCCGACAACACTGCCTTTCTTTTGTTTGTGCTCAATTAATTTACTAACTTTAAATCCATTTGGAACAATAATTGATCCTTTAGAATCACTTGCGCCGATACATTTTGCACCCATTTTTTCAAGGTATTCACCAGCAAAAGTAGATGCATTTCCAAATCCTTGTAATACAACTTTAGCACCTTTGAGTTTAATTTTTAATATTTTAGAAGCTTCTCTAACACAATATGCAGTACCTAAACCAGTTGCAACATTTCTTGCAAGTGAACCTCCCATAGGAATAGGTTTTCCAGTAATTACTCCCGGAGAATATTTGTTATCATTCATCTTGCTCCAAGTATCCATAATCTGTGTCATTTCTTTTCCAGTTGTGTAAACATCAGGTGCAGGAATATCTTTTTGAGGTCCAATTATTTCACCGATTTTATATGCAAATCCTCGAGTTAATCTTTCTAATTCACCGGCACTTAGTTTGTCTTTCTTTGGATTAACAAAGATTGCACCTTTACCGCCACCAAGTGGGACATCAACTACAGCACATTTCCATGTCATCCAAGAGGATAATGCCATAACTTCACGTTCCATATATTGAACGCCACCTTCTGGATCAAAGTATCTGATTCCACCTTTGTATGGACCACGATCATTGTTGTGTTGTGATCTAAATCCAGTAAAGACACGTAGTTTTCCATTATCCATTTTTACAGGAATTTTTACACGGAGAACTTTATTTGGCATTGCAAGATATTCGCGTATTCCTTTATCTTTAATTTTTAAAACATCACAAGCATCGTTTACTTGTTTTGTTGCATTAGCAAAAGGGTCATGTTTTACCAAGATGAATAAGGTGTAATTTCAAATTATACTTAAATGTGTCTTTTCAATATCAAATTTTTTTAATTGTTAGGATGTAGGAAATTTATGAAAATTTTAGTTACAGGTGCCGGAGGATTCATTGGTTCCAGATTAACAAATAGATTAATTTCAGAAGGTCATGAAGTCTACGGTACAATTCATGAATCTCCACCTCAAATGGAGGAGATGAAAATTATTAATGCTGATTTGACAAATGATGACTTTGAGATTCCAGATGTGAAATTTGATGTGGTTTTTCATTTGGCTGCTGCAACACCGCTAACTAAAGATAAGAAAAAACAAAAGAGAGTTAATTATGATGGAACTGTAAATTTATTTAATAAAATTAAAGATAAAACAGAATTCATAATTTATGCTTCAGGATTGGGCGTATTTGGAAATCCGAATGGAACAGTTGATGAACAAAGTCCAATCAACCCAGATACAGACTTTGTAAAAATAAGATTAGATGCGCAGAAATTTCTCGAGAATTCATGTAAAAAAAACAATATTGGTTTTTCAGTATGTTATTTTGGGGATGTTTATGGAGATGGAAGTTGGTTTACAGAGATGGTAGTTAAAAAATTAAAAAATGGAATGATGAAAACACCTGGAAAGGGAGATTATGATAAATGCTTCATACATGTTGATGATGCCGTAGGAATTTTGATTGTAGTTGCAAAAAATAATTTAAAAAATCAATCTTACGTTTGTGCAGATTCAACCTCAGTCACATTCAAAGAATTTGTAGATTATGCAGCAGATAAAATTGGAGCAAAACATGCAGGGGGAATTCCAATGTTTCTAGCAAAGGGAGTTTTAGGAGGAGACTTGGTGAAGTTACTTACAACATCTATGAGAATTTCAAATAAGAAAATTTCAGAAGTTTACAAATTCGTTTATCCTTCCTATAAAGAAGGGATCAATTCAATTCTTAATTCATAGGGTAACATCTACATACAAAGGGACTAACCCTTAAATTGACTCAGTAACTAAGTTTTTCATTATGATGGCAAATCGCGGTTACGATATGACTCCAACCATGTATTCACCGGATGGAAGAATTTACCAAGTTGAATACGCATTAGAGACTGTCAAACGTGGAACACTTGCCATAGGAATAATGACAAAAGATGGGATTGTTTTAGCTGTTGAAGAAAAAACAAGAGCATTGCAAGTTGAAGGAATCACACAAAAGATTTTCCAAGTTGATGATCATATCGGAGTGGCAGCTGCAGGTTACATTCCAGATGCAAGAGTCCAAGTTGACAATGCAAGATATTTTTCACAAAGCAACAAACTAACTTATGATGAACCAGTAGATATTGAAACAGTTGCAAAACATCTAGCAGACCAAAATCACCAGTTTACACAATATTCTGGCGTTAGACCATTTGGCGTTGCATTAATTATTGCAGGAATAGATAGAAAAGGAGTTAATGTTTACGTAATTGATCCTAGCGGAACTTACAATTCTTATTCTGCAGTAGCAATTGGAACAGGTTCAGACGAAGTAAACGAATTTCTAGAAAAAAATTACAAAGAAGGATTAACAATTGATGAGGCTGCATCACTAGCAATTGCTGCAATCAATCTAAAAAGTGAGGAAAAATCAGGTATCGAGCACATCAAAATGTCAAAGATATTATCAGAAGGAAAAATGATAGAGAAAATTTCTACTGAAGACCTAAAGAGATTTGACGAGGCTGCAAAAGGCAAATTTGTCAGATAAAACTAATTTCTCAAGAATTGAATTATTAGACCAATGATTTTGATTTAGATATGGGTTTAGGCAGTTATTGGGGAGAAGTAATTGACGTACTTCGAGAAATTATACCAGTTTATGACAAAGTAAATTCATTCATCTCTCTAGGAAAAGATGTAGAACATAGGAACAGAGCAATAAGAGGGAGAGTTAAGAAAGGTGATAAAATTCTAGATGCGGGTTCGGGATTTGGAAATATGTCAAAGACTGCAGCAAAAATTGTTGATGATGATTTGAAAATAATTCTGTATGATCCTCTTGTCCCAATGTTAAAAAATACAGACAGATTATTTGACAAAAAATTAGATTCAGCCTGTGGTGTTTTCGAACATGTTCCATTTCAAGATAAAGAATTTGATGCAGTGTTATCAGGATATTCATTACGTGATGCAATAAGTTTGAAAACTGCAATTTCAGAAATGCATAGAATTCTAAAAGAAGATGGGAAATGGGTCATAGTAGATTTAGGAAAACCAGATGAACCTTTTTTTAGATTTGGAGTGACGTTTTATCTTCGAATGATTTTACCAGTAATAGCATTGATAGCAGGAGGAAAACTTGGATTGAAGTTTGGTACACTATATGGAACATACAAGCTATGGCCACAAAATAAAAAATTGGAATCCATGTTACTTGAGAAATTTTCAAGAGTTGAATTTGAAAAAGATCTTATGGGCGGAGCTATTATGGTTGCTGCATACAAATGAATAATAGACTAATTCTAGTTTACATTACCGGCATTCTGATTGGAATTTCATACGGGCTTCAGGGTCCTTTGTTACCAGTTTTTGCAAAAAATGTTATTGGTGCATCATATGCAGATTTAGGAGCCATAGGATTTGCAAATTTTATTCCATACATGTTCTTTCCATTATTTGTTGGAATTTTATTAAATCGTTTCAATAATGCACATTTACTTTCATTAGGGATTGGAATAAATTCAATATCAGTATATTTGCTTTCAATTTCACAATCAGTTCCAGAGATTATGGGCTATAGAGTGCTTACAGGCATAGCACATGCATTTTTCTGGCCTCCATGTGAAGCAATTATTTCAAATGTAAGCAAGGGAAAAACACGAGTAAGAAACATTGCAACATTTACAGGATTTTTCACAACAGGATTCATGATTGGACCATTGATTGGTTCAATAATATTAGAAAATTATGATGAAAATTATAGATTTATTTTTGAAATTGCAACTTACATATTGGTAGCATCAATTGTTTCAGCTATTGGTTTATCCAGAAATAGACCAATTGTAAAAAATGAAAAATTTTCAGTTTCATCAATAAAAGAGATAATGAAATTTCCACATGTGATCATGATGCTCATTTATTGTACTGCATCATTTGGCATAATTTTGAGCATTTATCCTGCTTTTTTGAACGACCGGTCAATGACTCCAGTAAATATTGAAATTTTATTTTTTATTTTTGGTGTATCGAGAATAATAACTCTCATTATGGCAAGTAAATTAGCTAAAAATACAAGTCTTACATTGATTCTAGCTACTTTTTCCATAGCTGCAGGATTAGGTCTTTCATTCTTTGTAGAAAGCATAGTCGAATTTGCAATTGCAATAACATTATTGGGATTTGGGTTCAGCATTTTCTTCCCATTGACATTAGAAATTGTTTTGAGTAAAACAAGGAAAGAGATTTCCGGTACCATGATTGGTGCATATGAAACAGTGTTTGGAATAGGATGGGCAAGTGGTCCAATAATTGCAGGAATAATATCACAATTCTTTGGAAATGATACACCGTATTTGGTATTCTTTGCAATAGGGATTGGTGTGGCAATACTCTCCATATCAAAAAGAAAGTTGCTTGAGCCTAACAAAAATCCAAATCTTTAATTTTAAAACAGAATATTGAGAAACATGGAAATTTTCCTAAATATTATGGGAAGCGAATGGATGATAATCATTTTTGTGGCATTAATTTTGTTATTTGGAACAAACAAACTTCC
>CALBOT010000052.1 GCA_937896695.1 uncultured Candidatus Nitrosopelagicus sp.
ATTGATATCAACTATAAAGATGGTAAAGATGTAAATCATATGAAAGAAGGCAAATCTAAAAAGATTAGAAGGACTAGTACAACAGATACTGATGGAACTTATGCATGGTTGATTGGTAATACATATAAATTTGGATTTGTAAGAACAGTAACAACAGAAGAATGGCATTTTGAATATAACCCAGCAGCGGCTGCCAAAGGACCGTTTGGTGCATTGAGACCAGGTAGTAGTAATAGATGGCATGGATTAGATAAAAAATGGCAAGCAGGTGTTTTAGGACCAAATAGAAATAATAAATGGAATACTGATAAATCAAAACTTCCTCCTGGACATCCATGGAGTGATGTTCCTGCTCCAACACCTGCAGGATTCACTGACGTTGAAGGAGGTACTGTTGCAAATACAACACCAGCCTCAGTAGAAATAAATGCATTTACAGAAGAGTCAGCTGACCCAAGTTAGGATAATAAATTATGGCAAATACATACCAAGACAATAAAGATACAAATATATCAATATCAAAAACGCATTATCCTTCTACAAAAGGAAAACAAAAAGTTACTTCAAAAACGGTATATGATGCAGAAATTTGGGGAAGAGAAAATGTTTATATATTTCCTGAAAAAGTATATGAAGATAGTATACGTGGTGTTATATGGATTATACCACCACCTAATATAACAGATGTCCCTTATAGAGATAACCCAGGTTTTCCAGGCCAGCATTTTGCATATGATATGGCTATGAATGCATTAGAAAATGGAGACATACCACAGGAAGAATATATAATATGTATATTACCATCATCAGAAACAGATATAAAACAAGCATCTGATATGGCAGTTAAAACTGGAATATTTAATTCACATGGTTTTGATTATTATGACTTTATTGATTTATGTGGATGTTGTACAGACGAAACCGGAAGAGAATATTTGAATATTGTATATGGTATGGGAGATGGATGTGGTGAAATAGATTTTGATGATGATACTATAACAAATGTAGTAATGATAGATCCTATATTAACAGGAGATGTAGAGATTCCAGAAGAATTTGTACAAAATATTTCAATGATAAATAATCCATTGAATCATGATCCGACAACAGAAGTAGGTCAGGCCACAATAGCTAATCAAGAAATGTTAGCAGAAAAATTATCACCAGACAATGTTATAACAACCAATGATCCTAAATTTGATTTTTTCAATTTAGCTTCAATTGGTTTTGCAGCTTTAAATTTCTTAGCGGGTCTTGGTGATTTATTTGGAGGACTTAATAAGGAGTTACCATGGGCTGATCATGCTGAAGAGCCATTTATTACATCAAGTTTAAGCACAAAGCCACCACCAGAAGATAAATCAGCACCTAATGATCCACCACAGATACAAACTCAATCTCCAGCCGAGTTTACTCGACCTCAGGTAGTTATAAATTCAGATAGAATTTTAATAAATGCAAAATCAGATGACATTAGACTATCATCAAATATACATATAGGATTATCAGCATTAGAAGCTGTTGGAATAGATGCAGGAAATCATTTTACAGTAAATTCGCCAGAAATATATTTAGGATTAGGAGCAGTTGAACCTTTGATACTAGGTGATCAAATGACAACTTGGTTGTCAAGTTTACTTGATGCGTTGCGAGCATTTACTTATACAAATTCAGGTGGACCAACAGGACCAGCTATAAATATATACTTATTAGATCAATTAGAAGCTTCTTTAGATCAATTAAAAAGCAGGCAGAATAAGACCTTATAACAAGTACCATAATTCTAATATCTTCATATTTATATTAAAATAAATTGGAGAAAACTATGGATAAGAAAAGTTTTGTAAGAATATTACGAAAAGTTATTAGAGAAGAAGTAGGCAGAGCTGTTAAACAAGCATTAACAGAACAAACTGTTAACCATAAACAAGTTATAGAACATGGCATGAATCTTGCAGAAATAGCAGAAAATCCAATGCCAAATCGTCCATATGCTAAAAAGAAAAAATTTAGTAATAATTCAATGTTAAATGATTTATTAAATGAAACAGCTCAAGATACTGATTTTGCTTCTATGATGCAGGAACCAAGAGTAAGTCAAATGGATTATCCACAAATGGGTCCTACAAGAACATCATCAATGGTACAACCAACTATGCCAACAACAGGAATAAATGGAGAGCGTGTTGATACATCAAACCCAGAAATGGCAGCTGTTCAAAAAGCATTAACAAGAGACTATAGCGGATTGATAAAAGCTATGGATAAAAAAAATGGAAAAATGGGAACTAGATAGTGGCCGGACCAGAACAAAAATATTTTAAAGAACGACGTGATCAGGCATATGCAAGAGGCGGCGGCCGCCCTATCTATAGATACAATCCAGTTGATCTCGAACCTGATGTGGCAATTGGTATAAAACTGCCATTCAATGGAGCTGCTAATCCTTTTAGTTTCCTGACAGATTCAGAAGGATATAATGATATAACAGGTTCATTTAGTCAATCTACTAATGCTAGATTCAATCAAAATAGAATATCTGGTAAGTTTCCGTTATCATATACTACAGAAGAACAAGCATTATCTAATATGAAAAATTTATTGTTAACATATCCAGGCGAAAGATATATGCAACCAACATTTGGTGTACGAATTAAAGATAGAGTATTTGAACCTAATACTCCAGATTTAATAGTTGCATTAAACAAAGAAATCCAAGATGCTATTGGATATTGGTTGCCATATATAAAAATAAAAGCAATAAACGTAGATAATAAAGAACCT
>CALBOT010000053.1 GCA_937896695.1 uncultured Candidatus Nitrosopelagicus sp.
TATAGGGTATTTTTTTGCAAGGAATTGTCCAATTCGTTTTCTTGCAAGATAGATGTTTGTACCCTCCATTTTACTAGAAGGTTGAGCAAAATATGTAAATTCAAATGAACAATGTGCACGATTTTTATCATCAGAAAACATTTCAGTTTCAAAACCACCTTCTTTACTAATTTTTATTAATTCACCAGGAACAACATCACGGACAAGTTTTGCACCAATTGAAGAAATTGCAGAGGATTCAGAGGTAACAATGTGTACATTTCCCTCTTCTTTGTGACCTAAAACCATAGGGCGAAATCCCTTTGGATCTCTTGCTGCAAAGACAGCATCATCATCAGAAAGAAACGTGAAACAAAATGAACCGACCATTTCATTTTTTAAAATGGATAATGCACTTCCAAGTTTGCCATTTTCAGTAATTAGGGAAACTAGTCGTTGTGCTGCAACAAGTGTATCACTAGCATTTTGAGGAGTGAATGTACATCCACCAACAAGATTTGAAAGTTCTTCAACATTAGAAATTGTTCCATTATGTGCAACACATAGATCTTTTACTTTGAGAGGTTGTGCACTTTCAAGATCACTTTTTCCAACAGTGGAATATCTAACATGTCCAATTGCAGAATGTGAAGCATACTCTTCAGAAATTTTTTTGAATTCACCAGAAGATGCAGAAACTAATCCCAATCGTTTTAATGGAGTTTTGTTTGGTATCGCCAAGCCCCATGCTTCTTGTCCTCTATGTTGTAATGCACGTAATGCATCAATTACCATTGGGATAACATTGACATCCCCTTCACTGTAAATTCCGACTACACCACAATTTTCTTTAACCATTTTGAATTATTTTCCCCAATGAATTTAGATAATTATTTTCTGCTTTATCAACTCTTAGTTCCAAAATTGATTCAGAATTTGATTTAAAGATAATTTGATCGCCAGAAAACATTCCAAGTTCAGAGAATGAACAATTATTATTCGATAAGAGAGATTTTATTTTCTCAAGATTGTTTTTCTCAATTACTAAAAGATAACGAGAGTGGCTTTCAGAAAATAAAATTTTTTCAGAAGAGAGAGTTGATGGTAAATCAATATTACACCCAATCTTTCCAAAAATACACAATTCAGAAATAGCAGTAGCAAGACCACCCTTTGAACAATCATGTGCACATTTTACCAAATTTTTTGAAATCAGAGATAATACAGATTTCATATTTTTTTGTGATTCTTCAAAGTCAACTTTTGGCGCAATTCCTCCAACGAAATTATGAATATACTCATAATATTCAGAACCTCCAAGTTCATCTTTTGTTTCACCCACCAACAAAATTACATCATTTTCTGAAGGAGTGGTTGGAAGTAGAGGAGAATTTTCAATTAACCCTAGAACGCCAATTAGAGGAGTTGGTTTGATTGGACCATCAGAAGTTTCATTATAGAAACTGACTTTACCACCCACACACGGAACATTGAGAAATTTTGCAAAATCTGTAATTCCCTCAATAGACTCCATAAATGTCCAAAATATTTCAGGATCTTCAGGATTACCAAACTGCAAGTGGTCAACCATACCTATAGGGGTTGCACCAGTACAGACAACATTTCTACATGCTTCTTCAAAACATCCAATTGCACCTTCTCGTGGATCAATGTAGCAGTGCTTTGGATTACCATCAATCTTTACAGACAAAGACTTTCCATTATCTAAACGCAAGACCGAGCTATCAAAACCAGGTTTTATGACAGTTCTAATTCCAACTTCATGATCGTATTGACGAAAAACCCAATGTTTGCTTGCAATATTTGGTGATGAAAGTAGTTTTAACAAAATATCAGACAAAGACAATTGACTTTTAGAGGATAGTGAAAGTGGAAGTTGTGAAAGATAAAGTGGTTTAGATTTTGGTCTATCAATTAGAGGTCCACGTGCAACAAAATCTGCAGGAAGTAATGCTAAAGTTTCATCACCGTTTTTTACATGCATCATTTTATCTTCTTTGACTTTACCAATTACAGAACATTGAATTCGAAATTTATCACAGATTTGTTCAATTTTTGAGAGATTCTCAGGTGAAGATATTACAAGCATTCTTTCTTGAGATTCAGAAATCATTATTTCGTCAGGAGATAAATCAGACTCTCGCAAATGTACATTTTTTACATCAAGTTCAATACCAATTCCTAAACTTTCTGCAGTTTCAGATATTGCGCAAGAAAGACCACCGCCACCCAAATCTTTCATTGCATTAATACAGTTTTCATTACGACATTCTAAAATTGCTTCAATAATTAATTTCTCAATAAATGGATCAGGAATTTGCACGGCAGAACGATCTTCTCCTTCTAATGCATCAGATGCAAATTGTGAACCACCTACACCATCACGACCAGTTGAACCACCAATTAGTAAAACCAAATCATTGATGTTTGCATGATTTTTTATTAATTTGGATTTTTTTCCGAATCCAACTGCAGCTACGTCAACTAATGCATAATTCGTATAGCAGGTATCAAACTCCACTTCACCACCGATTGTTGGAATACCAAGACAATTACCATAATCTGCAATTCCAGATACCGCATTTTTGAATAACCATCGTGCATGTGCGTCATTTTCTATATCGCCAAATCTTAATCCATCAAACAAAGCAATTGGTCTTGTTCCTGCAGACAATATATCACGAATAACTCCGCCAACACCAGTTGCTGCACCGCCAAAAGGTTCAACAGCTGATGGATGATTATGACTTTCAATATGTACAGTTACAACATATCCATCACCAACATCTAAAACACCTGAATCATAACCTTTTTCAACAATAACATTTGGTCCAGTAGTTGGCAACATTCTCAAATGCATTTTTGATGATTTGTAAGAACAATGTTCAGACCATTCTGCAGCAAGTATTTGCAATTCTGTAGAAGTTAATTCTCGTTTTACATTTTTTTCAATATGCAGTTTTTCATGTTCTTGAAAACTCAATTTTTCATACCTACTGTTTCAACTAGAGA
>CALBOT010000054.1 GCA_937896695.1 uncultured Candidatus Nitrosopelagicus sp.
TCCTTTTGCTAGTTGTTTGTGATCTTTAATTTTTGATTCATCCATTGTTCTGTGTAACAATGCTTCTAGTTGTTGTGCTGGAATTCTGGTTAGTGCTTTATTCTTATCAATTAATTTTTCTTTAACCATATCTACTGAAGTTTTTACAAGTGCCCCTGCACTCATTTTTGCAGTTCTTGTCTGCAAGAGGTAAAATTTTCCTTGTTCTATTGTAAATTCAATGTCTTGTGGTTCTCTGAAGTGTTTTTCTAATTTGGCACATGCACTGCTTAACTCTTTATGTGATTTTGGCATTTCTTTTTTTAATAATTCTACATTTTTTCCAGTTCTTACTCCTGCAACCACATCTTCTCCTTGTGCGTTAGTGAGATATTCTCCTTCAATTTCTCGTTTTCCATTATGTCCATTTCTTGTAAATACCACTCCTGTTGCACTATCGTCTCCCATATTCCCAAATACCATTGTTACAACATTTACTGCAGTTCCATTTGCAATATCTTTTGTAATTCCGTTTTTCTCTCTATAAACTACGGCTCTTTCTCCCATCCAACTTTTGAATACTGCTTCTATTGCTAATCCTAATTGTTCGTTAGGTGTATCTGGAAATTTTCTTTTTGTATGATTTTCACAAATTTTCTTATACTCTGCAACAATTTTTTTGAGTGATTCTACATTTAGTTTACTATCATCAGTCACACCTTGTTTATTTTTTGCAGAATCTAATATGTGATCAAATTTTTCATCGTTTACTCCAAATACAACTTTACCAAATAATTGAATAAATCTTCTATATGAGTCCCATGAGAATCTCGGATTCTTTGTTTGTTCTGCAAAACCTTCTACAGTTTTTTCATTTAATCCTAAATTCAAAATTGTATCCATCATTCCTGGCATTGAAATTGCAGCTCCTGAACGAACAGAAACTAATAGTGGATTTTTGGTTGAATTCCATTTTTTTCCAGTCTTTTTTTCCATTTTTACAATATTTTTCATTACTGCTGGCATGACATCTTTTGGAAGTTTTCTTCCATTTTCATAATACTTGTTACAAACTTCTGTTGTTATTGTAAATCCTGGAGGTACTGGTAATTTTAGGCGTGTCATTTCGCTTAATCCTGCACCTTTTCCTCCTAACAGCATTCGTTTTTTACTGTCTGCTTCTTCAAATGCATAAACTGGCTTATTTTTTACCATGAGAAATTTGTCGATTTACTGGCTTTTTAAACCCTTACAAAATTCGGAGATAATTTTTTCCCAGTTTTTTGCTTTGACAATTCCACTAGCAACTAGAATTCCCTTTGATCCTAGTTCTTTTGCTTTTGAAACATCTTGACCTGACACAATTCCTGCACCACATAACAATTTTGTAGAATTTCTGGCAGCGTTTACTGCCTTTACTGCGTTTGTAATTAATGCTGGTTTCTCAGTGGAAATAGCTCTTCCAGTACCAATTAATTCTGGTGGTTCAATTGCAATAAATGTCGGATTCAATTTCGCAAATTTTTTTGCTTCATTGACATTTTTAACACATAAAACCGTCTTTAGCTTTAATTTTTGTAATCTTTTTACTAATGAAACTATTTCCTTTTCAGAAATTCTATGTTCACTATGATTGATTATGGATCCGTTAATTTTTGATTTTTTTACAATTTCTGGAACCATGAAACCTGTGGTACTTCCAACCTTCTTGTCATCTACATGTTGGGCCAGAACTGTGATCTTAAATTTTGTAATTAATGGAATAAGATGATGTGGAGGTGCTATTGCAATTGGCACCTTGTATTTTTTTGAAATTCTTTCTGAAATTTTAGCGATTTTGATAATTTTATCTCCTGCAATTTCATCATAATTTTTACAATTTATAATAAACATTTTATTTCCTAATTGAATCGAATGCGTTCTCATATTTGAGTTTCATCATGAGGACTGTCATTGTCAAAAACATGGCTGCAACATTGACTCCAATAATGTAAATGTCATCTATTGAAATTCCGTAAATCAGCCATAATACAGCTCCTCCAAATATTGCTGTAACCAAATATTTTGAAACATCTTCAAGTTTCTTCGTTTTATAACCTTGAATAATTTGTGGAACCCATCCAATTAGTATCAAAATTGATGCAAATATTGCAACTATGCCTAATGTAAACTCGTCTAGCATATCTAACTCCAGAAAAATTGGTCCAACCCTGTTTGTTTTGGTTTGCCAAGAATTGTGTCAAAATCTAGATCCATTGACGATGTGATTTGTTCTAAAGTACTTTCCATAAACTCCATGTATTTACCCGAGTCAATTTCGTCCTGTCTTGCCAATTCTACTGGTTTTACACCCGGTTTATTCAGTATTTTAACATATGAAATTATGTCTCCTTTTTTTATTTCTCTAGTTGTCTCTAGTTGTTTTGCAGCTCGAATGTGTTGTGGGATGGTTTTAACATATTCTGCAGGCGCTTTACTGAGTGTTACATTAAACGTTAATTCTTTTAAAGGAATGCTTTTTTCTTGAACTTGTTTTGCATAATCTGCAATTTTATCACTAACTTTCTTTTTTGCATTTTCGAATTGTTCTTCGTTTTGAACTTCTGCAAGAATGTCTAATAGTTCATAAAATAATGTTTTGATAAATGGTGGTGTGTGAGATTTTTTTCCTGTTAAACCCTTTACATCAACTTTGCCGTTTTTTGTAACTCCAAAATAATTTTTTTTCCTATTGCTTAATACTACATATCTGTACTCTTTATCAATTTCTAATTCTACTCCGTGGTCATCTTTTGTGAGTCTTATAACATCATCAATTTGTTGCACTGTTGGTCTTTTTACAAAAAGAGAATCTGTATCTCCGTATAATACCTCTAGCTGTATTTCTTTGCATTTTTCAATTGTATCCATGATAATGTATCTTCCTAGTGCAGTAGTTGCTTCTGCTGCTGGTAGAAAATACAATGGAAATATTTCTGCACCCATTACTCCATAACTTGCATTAAGTATAACCTTCAAAGCTTGACTTACGACAGTATACAGTTGTCTTTCTTCATCTGTAATGTTTTCTTTTTTTGATAAGCTTTTGTAATAATTTACTCTCAAATCTCGTAGTGATCCGATAATTAAAGATGTTAACCCATTCTTTTTTGTACATCCCCAATGAGCAGTTCCGGGTATCATATTTTTTTTACATTCTTCGTGTGGACATCTTACTGTTTCATAAGATAAATTATTTACTTTAATTATGCTTGGGTACAGACTTGCAAAATCCATTACTGTTACATCAAAATGAACTCCTTCTATTGGTTCTATCACCAGACCTCCTCGATATTTTTTGTCTTTGATAACTGCATCATTTGCCATCCCTGATGATTTTTCTTCAATCTCATTTCGTCGTGGAATGAGAAAATTATTTTTTCTATGTTCATAATACAACAAACTTCTAATCCATTGTGAAACTCCCATTCTTGAAATATCGTCAATTGGCATTCTTGCAATTCTGGTTATTACGACTAAAAGATTCATGAGTAAATCTTCATTGAAACTTGTAAGCTTGAATGTTAGATATGCATCATTTTGACAATATTTTGCAATTTGATAGTATGTCATATTGTCAATCTCTACGCCGTAATCCATTTTTTGTTCACCTAAAACTCCCTTTGACACGCTATTGAGAGAAAAATCCGAATATTTCTGTGAAAATACGTAAATCTGAAATGCCTTGTTTGAAAATGTTCTATACAAATCCAAATGAACTCCTTTGATTAGTGTTGCAGAATCTTTCATCATGTACAGTGGATTCAATTCTTCTGAAATTCCTAATCTTTTTGAACGATTATACAGGTATGGTAAATCAAAGCCATCTCCATTGTATGTGATTAGTACCGGATATTTTTTCACTAGCTCAAAAGTATCCTCGATTAATTTTTTTTCTTGATCTTTTTCATAAAATATAATTTCAATATTTTTATCTAAATCATTAACTCCATCTTCAATTCCATCCCTCTTCAATACAAAGACTTTTTTCATTCCGTCACTTCCCTCAAATCCAACCGCCGTGACTTTTTTATCTGCAATTTTTACGTCTGGTAGTCTTTTTCCATCTGTTTCCACCTCTATATCCAAACTCATTCTTCGAATTTTTGGTACAGGTTGGTTAAGCAGATCTGCCCAGTTTGAAACCTCTTCTTGAAACTGTTTTGTTTCTGTCATTCCTGTATTGCCTAATTTGTCAAAAAGCATACCTTTCATTGCCAGATTCGTTTCTTCAGATATCTCAAAGTCATGTGGAATTATTTTGTC
Source organism: uncultured Candidatus Nitrosopelagicus sp. (assembly GCA_937896695.1). Classification (GTDB taxonomy): domain Archaea; phylum Thermoproteota; class Nitrososphaeria; order Nitrososphaerales; family Nitrosopumilaceae; genus Nitrosopelagicus. Next base: position 4,285 of record CALBOT010000054.1, read on the forward strand.
ATTTTCAATTCTGTAATACTTTCCAATAATTAATGAATTATCGTAAAGATAATTTTCATAATATTTAATGTCTGATTCCCATGATTCCACAACATTTCTAATACTCTGTGTAGTCTGTGTTCCACCTATTGCTAGTGGATCTGTCACGACAATTTTTGAAATTGGAATTTCTTTGTCTTTCAATGTGTCAATTTTCTTGACGGTTTTAATCTCTATGACGTCATCTCTTTCTGATAAAAATTCTAAATCTTCAGGAGCCATTTTTGAAAAGCAATATGGCTGATGGCCTGTCTTATCTTCCCAAATGTAGATTTTTTCAGATTCTGGATTATAAAATTTGAGGCTAACTTTCTTGGTTTTTCCCACATATGTTGCAGAAATTAAAAGTGAATTTGGAATATTCGCTACTTCATCTTGTTTAAAATCTGTGGTTGCTTCCATGTCTATTCTTCTGATGAAATCATGTTCTTGACCCATCTTTCAATTTTATTCTTATCTAAAATCTCAATTTCAACACCTGCTTCTTTAATTAAATCATAATCTGTTTCTGGGTATTCATCTAAGCATACAAATTTTTTAATTCCAACAGTAATTGCCATTTTTGTACATTCTAAACATGGAACATATGTAGAATACAAAATTGCGCCTTCAACACCTGCTTCAATACCTAAAATTGCACAATGCATTATGGCATTAGATTCTGCATGGTTACACAAACATCTGTCTAATCCTGCACCTGCTTGCGTTTTTCCTTCAATTCTATCTTTACATCTTTTACACCCACCTTCAAAACAATTTGTAATTCCTGGTGGAGTCCCATTATATCCTGTTGCTAGTTGTCTATGATCTCTGACTATGACTGCACCGACATTTCTGGTTACACAATTTGATCTTAATGACGCAAGCTTTGCTTGTAACATAAAATATTCATCCCAACTAGGTCTCTCAAAATCATCTAGCATGAAAATTATTTAATTTGCCAACATATAACCTCTAAGTGACTTCTAATCAATTGTAAACCATAAATGATATGTTCCTCTCTTTTCAATTAATGGGATCTGGATTTTATGAACACAAATTGATAAAACCTAATTCTATAGAATTACGTGATTATCAGATAAATCTTGCAAATGAAGCTAAAAATGAAAATTCTTTAGTTGTCTTACCTACTGGTCTTGGAAAAACAACTATTGCTTTACAAATCATGGCTCATGTTCTATCTCAAAACAAAGGTGGTGTTTTACTTTTGGCCCCAACACGTGTGCTTGTTAACCAGCATTTTGATTTTCTTAAAGAAAATTTACTTTTAGATGATATTGGAATTGTCACCGGAGAAGATTTGATAAACAAACGTAAAAAATCTTGGATAAATAGTGTTGTTTGTGCCACACCTGAAATAACTAGAAATGATTTGGGACGAAATATGATTGACATTAATCAGTTTAGTCTTGTAATATTTGATGAGGCGCATAGGGCTGTTGGTGATTATGCATATACTGGAATTGCAAGTCATTTCAAAGAAAAATCTCTCATACTGGGAATGACTGCTACTCTTCCTAGTGAAAAGGCCAAAGCAACTGAAATTATTGTATCTCTAGGAATTCAAAATATACTCCAAAGAACTGATGAAAGTCCTGATGTTCAACCATACATACAAAAAACAAACACAGAATGGATTATGGTTGATCTTCCGCCTGAAATGAAAGCAATTCAAAAATGCCTGCAAATTGCATTAGATGAACGTTATACGACTTTACGAAAAAATGGTATTCAAATTGGACAGAACAAATCTCTGTCAACATTACTTAGAATTCGTCAATATGTATTAACACAAAATCGTATTTCTGCCAAACCCTTATTCACTGCAATTAGAATTACATATGCACTAAATATTTTTGAAGCACATGGAATCACATCTTTCTTAAAATTTTGTGATAGAACTAAAGCAAAAAAAGGTGTAGGAATAAAAGAGCTTTTTGAAAAAGATGTTAATTTTATGCGTGCCATTGAACTTGCCAATTTTGCAAAAAGTCAGGGAATGGAACATTCAAAATTACCAAAATTAAAAGAAGTTATTTCTTCAGTGAAAGATAAGGTTCTCATTTTTACAAGTTATAGAGATTCTGTAAATGTGATAAATGATACATTACAAAAAATGGGAATTAATTCCGAAATTCTAATTGGAAAAGCAGGTGAAACTGGGCTAAAGCAAGAAAAACAAATTGAAACGGTTCAAAGATTTAGGGATGGATTGACCAAAGTTCTTGTTGCAACCCGTGTAGGTGAAGAAGGATTGGATATATCTGAAGTTAACTTGGTAATATTTTATGATAATGTTCCTAGTTCTATCCGATTTGTTCAAAGAAAAGGTAGAACTGGAAGAAAAACACAAGGCCGTTTAGTTGTATTAATTGCAAAAGATACTATTGATCAAGTGTATTATCATATCGGCCAAAGAAAAATAAAATCTGCAAAACAAATGGGGGATAAACTATCTAAAAAACTTGAAAATAATGATTTATCTTCTACTGAATCTTTAGATGGTTTTCTCTAAGAATCGCTTTTTTTATCGTCGTCTGAATTTTTTTTATCTCCGCCTGGGCCTAGCATTTCTTCTGGTTTTACATCATTATCCCAAGTACCTCTGATTCCTTTGAGTAATGCAAGTCCTCCTGCAGCTAAGATGCCAATTACTCCTGCAAACATCAAATTTCGACTCTGTAATTGTTCATCACAGTCAATTTTTACCTCGACATTTTCGTCTGTATAGTCGTAACATTCTGAAAATTCTTTTGTTTGAACTGTAATGTCTTGATACTGAGCTCCAAATACTGCCATGACGATAAACCCTACTGATAATACTCCTACACCGATCATCACAAAACGTATGTCACTCATTGTGAAATCTAAACATAAACAATATTTTAAGGAATTTGTAATTTCCGCCATAATTTTCTAGAAAAAGCGTATATTGCACTTGACGAGTATTACTACAAATGACGAAATGGGCAGATTTTGTAGTTAGTGCTATCAAAAAAGGATCTGGACTTGCTAACATTTCACATGTACAAATACATGAAGATCTAGAACACGGTTTTGGTAGTCCTGAATTAATTGACAAATATGAGTTATCTTCAAAAATAAAAAAAGGTCTCACATTTGTTACAGTTCATAAAAAAAATGAAAATGAATGGGCTGTAGGAGAACTAATCAGAACTTATGTTAAAGATGGAGAGGCATACATTAGAACTGATGATAACAAAGTTCAAGGCGATAATATTGGACCAATGCCTTTGGTTGATGAATTAGAAATAGTGTTTAAAGAAATTAAAAAAGAAGAGCCAAAACCTGCACCAAAACTTGCACCAAAACCTGAAGTAACGCCTGCGCCAAAACCTGAAGCAAAACCTGTTGAAGAAAAAACATCTGTAAAAATAAATCAAAATGCAGGCGATTATGAATATGAAGATTCTAAAAGAAAATCTTTGGCTGCTGAAGCACAAAAATCCCGTTCGTCTAAAACTATGCCACAAGATTGGACTGAAAAACCCACTGAACAAGAAATCATCAATAATGAAATTGCTGAAATAAAGAAAAAATCAGAACAAAAGGTATCTAGAGAAAAAGAATTCTCTGACTATGAAAAAATTTATCTTGAAAAATTAGAAAAAGGCAAATCAAAAAGTGATAAATTAAAACAAAAACAAAAAGAAAAAGAACAAGAAAAACATGATGCCCGAATTTCTAGACGTATGGAACTTGAAAAAGCATCTGGAAAAGACTATGAAAAATTCTTATCAAAAAAATCAGAATTTGTAAAACAATCCCAATCTGAATCTGTTTCTAAAACTGTAGAAGAAGAAAATAAAGAAGAAAAATCATCAATAGAAACTCGTATTTCTAGTGTGTTAAAACGAGTAAAATCTGGTAGTGACACATCAAGCAAAATTGCAGAAGATACTAGAAATTTCATCAGAAAAAAACGTGTTACCACAAAATCAGAACCACAACCAGAACCATCAGAATCTAAATCCCAATCTGATTCTGAATCTAGTGGTGGACCACACTCACACGATGAAAAACCAAAAGAAAATTCTAAGATTGATGCAGCTGAAAAAGAAAAAGAAGAATACATTGCACGAATGGCAAAAAAAGGTGCAACTTTACCAAAAGGATTTCTTAAAAATGTTAAAGCATCTGGCGCACACGATGAAAAATCACAACCTGAACCACAACCTGAACCACAACCTGAACCACAACCTGAACCACAACC
>CALBOT010000055.1 GCA_937896695.1 uncultured Candidatus Nitrosopelagicus sp.
CTTCACGACGATCCTGACGAGATTTATTCGCATCATCTTGATCTTCAGCATCGGTAGTCTCGTAGAAACCTGTAATGATCAAATTACCTCCAGGCTGCGTAGCGAGGCGAACACGTTTTAATACTCCATTAACGGCCAAATCCTGAAGAGGTAGTTTTTCTCTCCATTCCTCAAATTCATTAAAAGGATCTAACATTACCAACTCATTATCATGGAGATAATAGATAGTTCCTTCATTATCGATAAGGGTGCGGGTACTTACCTCCAAGTCCTCACCAATTTCCGAAAACTCCCGACGGGTAACTTCTTTCAAATTCTCATCTAAAAGCAATAAAGTTTGCTCGGTCACATTACGATCATCGTAATAGGTAGCAGTGTTTACCACAACATTCTTGCGATTCTCACTGATTTTCACCTGATAGTAACCTTTTTCCCGACTGCGGTCATAAGGCTTTTCCATAATAAGCATTTGATCCTCGATTCTTCCTTTTTCGGGATCGATGATATAGGCCACCAGCTTAAACATATCGTCCTTGTAATAATCCAATTCCATAAAGAGAACCAGCTTATCACCTACAAATCCAATTCTTTCAATGCTTTCGCGAACCTTACTTAGTTCTGGAATTTCAACGAAGAAATCCTTTTTAAGGTTAAGCTTCTTTTTATCATAGATCTTAATCAAGATATCAGGTGAATAGTAATTGATTGCATAAATCTGACGATCATCCTCAAAACGAACATCAGGGCCGAAACCTCTGGATTCAATTTCAAAAGGTCGACCGTAATCTACTTTTTGGGCATAGATAAAAGTCGATAGCAGAGTAAAGGCTATTAGCCAAAGCTTAGTAAGCTTCATATATAAGGGATTGTTGATTGATTAATTTGCAATGATTTTCAGGTCGGTTTTGGTTTGTTTTTCCAAATCACCCATACTTAAGTTACGACCCACTGTTTCGTAGCGCTGATAAACGATCTTTCCTCGCTTCAAATCAAAGAGACCGAAATAATAACTATCCCAATCATCTTTATCCACCACGCCTACAATGCGGCATACATAGCGGGTATCAGCCGGTAATCTTTCACGGATATCTATGGATACGGGCATTAAACCAAATTGGTGATAGATCCTTGCCTCATATACCCATTCCTCTAATTGGCAGAATTCATTGTAAGAATCCAAATCTGAAGGATTCATATGTTCAGTGTAAAGCAATTCTGCGTTGATGCCTGCTTCACTTATCCAATTTGGCAAACTTTCTTTATAGGCTCTCTCCTGCTCCAATCCCTCCAAACGTTCATCTAGGTCATCCTCCTCAATATTTATAACTTTTATCACCGGGTCCAGAACCACTAAATTTTTCACATTTAAATTACTTCCAAATTCTTCCAGACGTTCCCATTGCTTTTCCTTCCGCTCTTCTCTGGCCTCAACGGTCAACATTTTTTCAGCTTTTATGCTATCTCGAAAAGCCTCATGCTTATGCATTTCAGTAGCCAACCAGCCTTTATCCACATCCTCCTTAATCAGGTATCGATAGAAACCTTTATAATGACTTTGTTGGGCCCGGATATAAGCCCTGGGTGATCTAAACTCAGATTCCGTTTGATTAAAAGCGGGCAAAGAATTACCGTCCACTTTAAAATCTTCGGCACTCTCATCACAATACACCAATAGATACTTGGCTAACTGACTGGAATAACGCTTCACAATCGGTAGACATGAATCAATAATTCTAAGCATTTCAGAACGAATAACGTTTTTGTCAATTGTAATCCAGATTCTTTTTGATGATATTGCAAATGCAATTGTTTGCACTTTAGTTCTTTCTTCCCATACAAATTCTGTATCTCCTAACTGTTCATCAAATTGTTCCTCAAGTTCTGTTTTGATAGCAATTTGTGCAAATTGATACTGTGTCTTTTTTTGATCTAATAATGGGTCCAAATCCTCTCTTCTATAATATGAAAGAAGTTCTCCAGTTTTGCCAACCACTCCAATAAATCTAATGTATGGGCTAATTTTTGATATTAAATCTGCAATTTCATAATCTTCGTTTTCAGTCATTTATGTAATTGCTCATTTTCGAATATTTTAGTGATCTCTAATTCCATTTTTTTATATACAGTTGAGGATCTCGTTATCTATTGGATCTTTGGGATTTTCTTCCATTCTTTTCTTCAGAAGTTGGTTATCTCGGTTTAGCTTTGGTTAGTTTTTTCGGATCGTTAATTCCATTTGTTCCTATTCCATCATTCATTTTATTAATCACAATGTCTGTTGGTGATCAATTTAATCTCCATATACTTGCATTAATTGCTGCCATTACTGCTACTGTGGCAAAACAAATTATTTTTGCCATTAGTTACGGTGGACGACGAATTATCTCAGAAAAAACAAAACAAAGAATGAAACCTTTTCAAAAATTGGTAAAAAAATATGGTGCTGGTGCTGCCTTTTTTGCTGCTGCAACTCCTATTCCTGACGACTTGGTATATGTACCTCTAGGTTTGGCAAAATACAATCCTCTTAGATTTTTTATTGCAACTTTAACTGGAAAAATTGTTCTATGTTATGTGATTGTAATATTATCTCATTATCTTAGTGGCCCTGTGGTTGATCCTATTTTTGAAATGTTTGGAATTTCCGAACCTGAAGATTTGGAAGATCCTACTCCGATAATTCTAGGTATTGTTATTTTTGGTGTTGCTATGACTAGTGTTGTAGTACTATTATTACGAATGGATTGGAATCGTATACTTGGAAGTATCTTGCCTTGGACTATAGAAGACGATGATGAAAATCAAAAATAATCTTTTGGATTTATACTAAAATTCCACTCTTTTTCTTTTGCTTTTGAAATTCCAATCCGTGGTGATTTTTTAATTTTTTTTATTGTTATCCCTTCATTAATGTAAATTGAAGAATTTTTTGTTACATCTATGTTATTTTCTTTCATTGAAATGTCCATGGCCATTGTTATTTTTGCCGGACCATTAGTAATCTTGTTCAAATCATCAATCCCTCTGTTTTTGACCATTGTTTTAATACCTTCTTGAGGAAAAATTCCTCGAATTAATACAGCTCCTGCATTCTGTCTTTTGCTTTTTGCTACGACGTTTAGCATAAAGTACATTCCATAAGTGAAATAAACATAAGACATGCCAACGGGACCAAACATCACCTTATTTCGTTCTGTCATTTTTGTTGATGCATGACTTGCAAGGTCATCTTTTCCTCTATATGCCTCTGTTTCTGTAATAATTCCTGATAATTTCTTACCTCTGATTTTCCTAGTTAGTGTTTTTCCAATGAGTTGTTTTGCTACTGTTACAGTTTCTCGTTCATAAAATTTTTTGCCTAAAATCATTTTCTTTTAATTATTGTAAGAACATCCTCATCAATTAAAACATGGTTTAGTCCTACTCTTTGACCTCCAAATTTTACACTTTTACCCCAAACCAAACCAAATCTAAATTCTTTTTTCAAATTTCTATGAAGTTTATTACAAACATCTGTTACAGTATTTCCTTTTCTCACAATAAGAGGTTCTTTAAAATCAGTTTCACCACCCTTTGGTCTAAGATAAATTCTGATAAATTCTAACTCATTGTAAATTCTTTCTTTTAATTCATTGATATTTTTATTTGAATCTGCAGATGTAGGTATGAAATCAGTTTTTAGCTTCTTAGATACATCTTTCACAAATTTTTCATCTACTAGATCAATTTTATTTAAAATTGTAATTGCTTTTGCATATGTCTTATTTCCATTAATGAAATCTACTAGTTGTTCTGATTCTATATCTTCTCTGATGACAACTCTTGCACTTGTATATCCATACACATTAAGAATCTCTTTTAGTAATTTTTCAGACATTTTTTTTAATTTTACCTGCTGTGCCACTGCAATGCCTCCAGTAGTTGATTTTTCAATAACAATATTTGGCGGTGACTGGTTTAATCTAATTCCTATGTTTCCTAATTCAGTTATCAATACCTCTTCGTGATAGGGCTGAAATACATCTAAAACCAATAATACTATGTCTGCACTTCTTGCAACAGAAAGAATTCTTTTCCCTAGTCCTTTTCCAGTTGATGCTCCTTTGATAATTCCCGGTAAGTCTAGAACCTGAATTCTTGCTCCTCTGTAATTCATTACTCCTGGCACAACTGTTAGTGTAGTAAACTGAAATGCACCTACTGCTGATTTTGAACCTGTTAATCTATTCAGTAATGTGGATTTGCCCACACTTGGCAATCCAATAAAAACAACTGTTGCATCTCCTGTCCTTTTTACATCAAACCCATCTTGTTTTTTTGCACTTTTTTTGACTTGTTCTGCTTCTTGTTCTCTTTTTAATTTTGCAATTTTTGCTTTTAATAATCCGATGTGGTGTTCTGTTGCTTTGTTTAATTGTGTCCTGTGTATTTCATCTTGAATTGCTTTAATCTTCTCTGGAATTCCCATTGATGTTCAATTTATTAAAAAATTAACTCAATATCAAAGGTTTCTAACGCTTTACTCATTAATGGTATCAGAAATGTAAAAACATTGTCAAAAAAAGTTCTTGCAGTAGATATTGATGGAACTATTACGTTAAACGGCTTTGGAAAAATACACCTACAAGCGTTAGAAAAATTGAGAAATCTAAAAAATGATGGACATCATGTAATTTTTGTTACAGGCCGTTCTTCTGTTGAAGCATACCTTCTATCAATTTTTGGTGGATTGACATTGCTTGGAGTAGGCGAAAATGGTGGTTGTATAACACATGGTGAAATTATGACACATAAAATGATTGGAGATAAAACTGAATGCCAAAACGCATTTTCTTACCTAAAAAAAACATTAGACGAAACAGTCGAAGAAAAACCTGTATTTCCTAGGCTCACTGAAATTGTGTTAGACAGAACTTTTGATATAAAAAATGCACAAACTATTCTAAATGAAGAAGGATTTGATGTAGGTCTATTTGATAGTGGCTACGCTTATCATATCAATTCCAGAGGTGTCGATAAAGGATCTGGTTTGATAAAAGCACTTGAAATGTTAAATGCAGATTTGGAAGATACTATTGCGTTAGGTGACAGCGAAACTGATGTGCCTATGTTTAAAACTGTCAAAAACAATATTGCTGTAAATAATTCTATATCTGAATTGAAAGAAATAGCTAAAATTGTCACTACAAAAAATTCAGGTGAAGGTCTATTGGAAGGCTTATCAATGATATCTGATCAATTTCTATAGTAAATGGTATTTTTAGAAATTCTTGAAAATATACGAAAAGAAACATCCAAAATATTGGACTCTCAAAAGTATGATCCTGTTTCATTTTCTGTTGAATCTGCAAAACCTGGGTTTGGTGACATTACATGCAATGTCTCATTTTTACTCTCAAAACAGCTCAAAAAAAGCCCTCAGGAAATATCTAAAGAGATATCCCACCTTTACGACTTTGATAATATTCCACAAATCAAAAACGTTGAATCACATCCTAGTGGATATTTGAATTTCAATATTGATTATACACAATTTTCTAAATTGGTAATCAATTCTTCCCTAAAAGAAAATTATGGTTCACTTGATATTGGTCATAATGAAAAAATTGTTGTAGAACATACATCTGTAAATCCAAACAAAGCTTTGCACGTTGGGCATATACGAAATGTAATTTTAGGTGATATCATTTCTAAAATTCTTCGAAAAGGAAATTTTGATGTAAAGATCCTAAATTATGTTGATGATTCTGGTTTACAGGTTGCTGATATCATAATTGGGTTCACTGAACTTGGATTCTCACAAGAACCATCTGAAAATCAAAAATTTGATCATTATTGCGGTGATACTGTGTATGTTAAAACCACTGAAAAATATGAAACTGATAAAAAATTAGAAGAAAAGCGACATGAAATTCTAAAACAAATTGAAGATAATTCTAGCAATGTTTCGAAAATGGCACAAACAATTACCCGAAAAGTATTGAATGAACAACTAAAAACTGTCTGGAATTTGGGTGTCTTTTATGATTGTCTTAACTTTGAATCTCAAATTATACATTCAAAACTATGGGAGAAAATATTTGAAAAATTAAAATCTGAAAACCAAATAAAATATGAAGAAGCAGGCGATAATGCTGGATGTTGGGTTATTCCTGCAGAAGGAGAGGATGATAAAATTCTAGTTCGTAGTAACGGAGTTGCAACATACATTGCAAAAGATATTCCATATGCTGCTTGGAAATTGGGATTAGTTGAAGATCCGTTTTCTTACAAAATTCACTCAACACAAAAAAATGATCAAACACTTTATGAAACAACTTTGGATGAAATTCCTGATCATGATGGCAATAAACTAAATCTGTCTGGTAACAAAGTGATTACTGTAATTGATAATAGACAAATTCGTTTGCAAAAAATAGTATCTGGCTTGATGGCAAAGTTCAAAGAAGAAGGTGCCTATACCCATCTTGGCTATGAATCTGTCACTTTAAGCGCTGATACTGTAAAATCATTAGGATTATCTGTTGATGGAGAATCTGCACAAATGTCTGGACGCAAAGGATTGTACGTAAATGCTGATACCGTGCTTGAAACACTCACAAAACGTGTCTATGATGAATCAAAAAGTAGAAATGAAAATTTATCTGAATCTGAACTTCAAAATATTGCAAACATTGTTGCAGTTGGAACGATTCGTTATGAAATGATAAAACCTGATTTGGATAAAATAATCACATTTGATTTGAAAAACTCACTTCGTCTGGAAGGCGATACCTGTAGTTACATTCAGTACTCATATGCACGTGCTTCTAGAATTCTTGAAAAAACAGAAACAAAACCAAACTTTGATTCTGGATTTGAATTGTTATCCTCTGAATATGAAAAAAATCTCATTAAAAAAATTGCAATGTTTGATGTACAGGTAAATGACTCTGTCAACAACTTTTCTCCTAAAGTGATTGCAAAATATTCTTATGAACTGGCAGTTACCTTTTCCTCATTTTATGAACATGTCAAAGTATTGAAATCTGAAACTCCTGAATTACTAAATGCCAGATTATGTCTTGTAGTCTCCTTCCAAAAAACTCTCAAATCTTCTTTAGGTTTGCTTGGTATTGACGCACCTGAAAGAATGTAGTTAGTTTTTCTTCTCACCACTCTTGTATCTTTTTAGTAAGAATGCATGTTGAACTGAATACTTGTTTTCTTCAGCATCTTTTTTTAGCAATTCTGCATCCTTTAATCTCACTCCTTGTGCAGCTAAAAATGCATCATCTTCTCTTCCTAATTCTTTGAATGCATTTGATTTTTCAATTGCGGCTCTAGAAAAATCTGGCATGATTTGTTGTACTGTATCATAATATGGGATAGATTCTTGATATCGTTTTAAATAACTCAAAGTTACGGCCATGTTCATTAGTGCATCTACGTTTGTTTTGTCCAATTCTAATGTTAAATCATACAATGTTAATGCATCTTCATGATTTCCTGTTTTGTTTAATGCGATACCTTTTGTAACTAGCGCATCTACATCTTTATCATTTTTTGATAATAGAATTTCACAACATTCTAACACTTGATCATGTAATTCAAGCTTCTCTAATGCAAGCATTTTATTTTTTACTGCATGTTCCTCGTTTGGGTCCTTTTCTAATGCTTTATCTGCACATTTGATTGCATCTTCATACGCGCCTACAATATAGTACGCTGTACTTAGATTTTGCAATGCAATTGGGTCGTTTGGGTCCTTTTCTAGTAATTTTTGACAAAATTCTATGGCTGCGTCAAACTTTTTTGCATCAAATAATTTCTTTAATTCTGTAACCGGATCGAGTAATGGTATATCCTTCATTTACACTCTCTCTGTAATTCGTGAATTTTTATACTATATCTTTTGATAAATTGTATGGATACTCGTATCAACATAGCTGTAATTGTTGGTGTTGTATTTGTTTTAGCCTTTGCTGTAACATTAACTCAATATGAAAATCAAGCAGTATCACAAGATACTGAATTTGAAATAAGTAATGAGTTAGTCACTCACTGGATAGAAAAATATGATCCTTCACAAAATACTATCTCAGTTTCAGGTAGTGCAACTGCTTCTTCAGAACCAGATACATTAATTGTTGTTCTTGGTGTTGATTCCGAAGCAAAAACTGCAAATGAATCTTTGTCTCAAAATTCTAACTCATTAAACGCAGTAATCTCATCATTAACTAATTCTGGAATATCTGAAGACGACATTCAAACATCGAATTTTAGAATCTATCCGTTATATGATTTTTCAGATTCAAAAGATAAACAAATTCTAATTGGTTATCGTGTATCCAACATGCTGTCCATACAAACCGATAAGATTGATTCAGCAGGAAACATAATTGATATTGCAGTATCTTCTGGTGCAAATCGCGTTGATAATGTTTCATTCCAACTTTCAGATGACAAATCACAAAAAATTAGTGATGATTTAATTGCCAATGCCATACTGGATGCAACACAAAAAGCAGAAAAGGCACTTGTCCCATTGAAACAACAAATTGTTGGAGTAAAGACTGTAGTTATTCACGACAATGCTATGCCATTTTATAATAGTCCTATGCGGGCCTCATTTGATGGAATGACAATGGAGTCTTCAATGAAATCTGCACCAATCATTTCTGGAGATGAAAAAATCAGAACTGATGTAAGTGTGGTTTTCTATATTGCACAAAAATAATTACTCGCCTTGACCGTCAATTTTAGTTAGTGTCAACGTAGAGCGAATTTTTCCAATTTTACGTATTTTCCATGTGATAGTTTCTCGAATTTTATCAACTGATTCTGATGATACTTTTACAATTATGTCATATGCACCAAATGTCCCATGGACTTCTTGTATGTCTTCAAATGTTTTCAGCTCTGAAATAATTTGTTTTTCTGCGCCTAATTCACAATTTATTAAAACAAACGCTTGAGCCATAGTATCAATACATTCTCATTGCAGTTAAATTTTCTTTCCTAAATCTAATATACCTCATGATCTTCTGTCCTAACTTACAATGTTTGAAAATTTATGGTTAATTCCATTGGGATTTGCAGCAGGTGTATTGGGCTCCATCGTTGGACTAGGTGGTGGAATAATTGCCGTTCCTGTAATGACTTTTGCTGGATTTCCACCTTCATTGGCTGCAAGTAACAGTCTTTTTGCAGCATTTAGTAATTCTGTTGCATCAACCGTATCATATGCACGTCAAAAACGTGTAGAGTTTGGAATTGGAATAAAACTTGGACTAATGTGTATTCCTGGTACAATCTTGGGTGCATTTGTTTCTGATATTATGACTCCAGTTGCATTTCAAATTTTATTTGCATTTGTATTGATAGCATCTGCTGTTTACATATTCCTAAAACGTGCAATTGATGAAAAACCATACAATAAAACTGCCATAATGATGATTTTTTCTGCAGCTGCTAGCTTCTTTGCAGGAATTATTTCTAGTTTATTTGGTATTGGAGGTGGAATTGTATTTGTTCCGTTAATGGTTATTGGGATAGGAATTCCGATGAGAAGAGCGGCACCTACTGCACAGCTAATCTTGATGTTTGCGTCTCTTAGTGGACTCTTAGTTCATTCTGCATTAGGCCATCCTGATTACTTACAAGCATTTTTCTTAGCGCTTGGAGCATTTGCAGGGGGTCTACTTGGTGCTCGACTATCGTTAGAAATCAAAGAACAAAAATTAAAAATTCTTGTAACTGTGGTTCTTTTAGCTGCTGCAGTAAAATTGATTATCGATTCGGTGGCTCTTTTTTAATTCTGTAAAGATTATTTTTTGATGTTAAGACTAATTCACCATCTTCAAAAGTAGCTTCGAAATCAACACTAATCAAACCATATTCGTCATCAATATCTCTTTTATCTGAAATTGTATACTTGAGGCGTAAGACTTGGTCCGTATACACTGGTCTTAGAAATCTTGTTTGTCTATTTTTCCATTCTTCATCCCCATCGATACCATATAGAACTATGTAGTTTCCATAAATCTGTCTTAATCTCGTAAATTCTCCTTCCATTCGTGAAATAATTGCTCTTCCTGAAATTACTCTGTCTTCATCTTTTCCAGAATCTATCTCAAACATTGCATTTTTAATTCTTGAAAAACCAAGATATTCATCCAATTCTTTTTTTGAAATACTTGTTGTGGAAACAAAGGCATTTCCTATCTTTATTGTTTTGAATTTTTCCATTTTTTATCTTGATTCGTCAGGACAGAAAATTACTTCTGCACTGGATCTTGAATCATCAGATATTAGATAATTCACAGCATCTGTAATTCTTGCATTGTTTGGTTCTTTTCCGTCTACTGTTCCTGCTAATACTAGGAACGCTCTTACATTTGATTTCAAAACATCGCTTAGTTCTTGGTTAACAGTTGTTGCAAATGGTCGTAGTGCACCTCTAAAAACTTCAACTTTAGCTCTTTCTCCGCCTCCTATCTTCTTTCCATATGGGAGGTCTGGACCAATTATTACAATACGCCCTTTTGCATCTTTGAAAAGTCTTGGATCTTCTGAACCATTAGGAACAAAAATTCCCATTGCATTTTGACTAACAATAGCTGGAATGTTGATAAATTTATTGGTTAAATCATCCCATTCACTTCTAGACAATTCTGTTAATTTTGATATTGTTGGAACTTTACCGGTAATGTGTATGAATACTTCGATATCTCCTTTTGATTTTGCGGTGTTAAACCATCTAGTAATTTCTTCGTTATTTGAAAAATCAATTACATGTGAATGGAATTTGTTTGAAATTGAATCTTGAATTTCTTTTGGACATTTGTTTGAAATAAAACAAATTGCTTGACCTCCGTTTGATTGTACATTTGTTGCAATTTCTTCAGCTTTTTTTGCATCTTCCTCATCTGTTGCATCAATTGTTAGTACTGCAATTTTTGAAGAATAATCATGTTGTTTCACGGTTTCTGGAATTGATGTTATATGTGATCTTACTGGATAGAAAACTCTGTCACCTGGAATAATTTTTCCGTTTAGAATTTTTGCTTGTTCATCATCTGCTAATGTTAAAACAGTTGTTGCAACTTGATCTTGTGATAAGAATTGTTGGTCTGCAATCATTGTTGATGTATTTTTTTGAATTTTTTCTGCAATACTTTGTACTTTATTTAGTAAATTTGTAAATGTTGATTCTTGCTTTCCTAATTTTTCTGCAGCTGATTTTATTCCATTCTTAATTGTATCTTCGTCCTCGCCTAACAAACCTACAATTTCTTTGTTTGCGGCTTCGACTTCTGTTGGTAATAGGTCTTCGAATCCACTAACTCTTAGAAATTCTGATGCAGCTTTTGGATATACTGTCTTGTAAATTCTGTCTGAGTGTACTGGACCTGGATTTGTTCCAATTGAAACTATTCCTTTTTCTGTTAATTCCCATGACATTGCTTCAACTAATCTGTTCTTTGCACCTTGTGATGCAGTATATGGACCTCTGAATCTGTATGGTCTTTGTTCCAATGGTCTTTCTTCAGCAAAGAATGTTGAAATTGTAATAATTTTGCCACCTTCTTTCATAACTTTTAATGCTTGTACAGAAGTCCAAAATGTTCCGGTCAGGTGTATGTCTACAGTACTTCTAAATTCTTCTAATGATGCATGTGAGAAACATGTAACTGGTCCTGAAACTCCTGCATTGTTTACAATTACATCAACATTAACGCCTTCATTTTTTAAAGCATCAAACATCTCTGTAACTGATTTTTCATCACTGACATCTACTCCTGAAAATATTTTTACAAATCCATTTGAATTTTTTTCATTAATGATTTTTGTTAGCATTTCTGATGTGCTCTCAAGAGGCTCTTTTCTTCTACCTAAAATGATGACACTGGCTCCATTTTCTACGAATTTCTTTGCAACCGTCATTCCGATGCCGGTTCCACTGCCTGTGATTAAAACAACTTTATTTTCAAACTTCAATCTAACAAAAATTTTGTCAGAATTGCAATATTAATTACTTGTCCCTCAAGAATTATCTTTATTTGTGGGTAATCTTGAATATAGCTAATGCATGATACAGAACCTGATACATTTGTTATTCAATCAATGCCTGAAAAATTTTCAGAAATGCTAAAAGAGATCGCTGTTGATTCAACTCCGAAAGAAATTGCAACTGATGATGTTGAACATGATGATTATTACAGTAGAGTATTTTCACAAACCACTCGAATGGTTACAAACAAGGGCTGTCTTGATGTCACTGGAACTAACATTGATGTCATTCAGATTATACAAAAGGGATAGTTATGCAAGATCCAAATCCACTTCCTTGGGGGGCACAGGACCGTTTTCAAGCTCATTTCATTGTTCGAAAAGAAGCAGAAAATTCCTTAGACCTCACAGCCAGAACTCTTCTAAAAACCTCTGGCCACTTTGGTTCAAAAAAAGTCACTAAAGTTCAATGGGAAGGTGGAAAAATTGCTGACACTTTAAACTCTGATTCAATACTCAATGATCTTATTGCACAACAGTCTGTTGATGATGCAACAATAACAATTGATCCTACCTCAAAAGGTGTCCGAATTTATGGAAAATGGAAAAATAGTTTTGAATTTAATGTTTCAAAAGTTCAATTTGAAATATTTGACAAAATTGCTGGTCATGTAAAGAGTTTCTAAGCCTTCCACCAATCAAGTGCAACATAATCAACTTTATCTTTTCCAGATGGAATTGCCAAAATGAATTGTTTTTTTACACTTGATGCTAACCTTCCTGCTAAAACAATGTCTGTTGATGTCATATTCTCATTTCTATTGTAAACCTGAACTAAAAATGGTGCATGATCAATTCCAGGTCCTTTTTGATATACTGCAAAGTCACATCCAAATTTTATTCCTGGGCTGACAATGTATCCTTTATCTCTAAAATCTTTGTACACTTGAAATTTTTTTTCAAAGTTATGATGTTGTTCTTGACATACATGGAACATTTTTTTTGTTGTAATTTTCTTTTTGTTTTTGTAAATTTGAATTTTGGATTTACTCATTAAATAAAATCCTTCAATTAAATCTAAAATTAAAGGAACGTTGATTTCATCTAATTTTGGTTTTGGAATTCCTATAGGTTTTCCATAATATCCTTGACTGAATAATTTTTTAGAATCATCTAAATCCCATACAATCAGACGATTCTCCAGTAATTCTGTTTTCAAAACTATAAACTCAATGCCAAAAGAATGAATGAATCTGATACTTCTTGACATTTGTCAGCCATTTCTTCAATTCCTTCTATTGTATCTTTCATCAATAGCATTTCACTTGTAGTAGAAATCTCAAGTGCTTTTAACACCATTTTTCTGTATTTGATATCAATTTCTCTTTCTAGCTTTTGTGTATCTTGTGCTAGTTCAATTGATTTTGCAGAATCTGAATTTAGACTCCTGATAATTTCATTTAATTTGTAAATCTCGTCTACAACTAATTCAATTAACTCTGTTAGGTCTCCATCAAGTTTTGATGATTTTAATGTGGTGGCTTTGATATTTGATAATTTGAATGCTATTCCTGTAATGTATCCTGCAATCTCATCCATGGTATAGGCTGTATTTAGTAAATTTTCTCGATTTAAAATTAAACCACCGACATCGGCAACATCTCTGGTAATTTTTCTTCTCAAACTTTCTACTTCTTCTTCTAAAGAAGCAATTTGTTCTAAAGCATCTTTGATTCCGGCTTTGTCCTTTTTCACAATTAATTCTGGTAATTGTGAAAGACTTCTTCCAGCATTTAATATTCTATTTATTTCATCTTGCAAAACTGCAACTGCTTTTCGTTTTGCTTGTACTTCTAATTCCCCGCTGTACATAACAAGTAGCGTAAATCTCGTACTGAATATTAAGGCTTGGTTAAATGAATTTAAGCTATTCTTGACTTTCTGTCTTTTTTTGGACTTTGTATAATGCAATAACTTCCTCATCTGTTGAGGCATCTTCTGAAGTTTTTTCTGTTCTGATCTTTCCGGTAAATTTTGGAAATCGTAATGCCAATCCTGTACCTTCTTTTATTTTATCTAATGCTGTTTTATGAATTGGGCTTTGAGTAATTTCTGATGCGACTATTTCTATAACTAATTCTGGTTCGAACCATACGTCTGCCTCCATTTCACTAACTATTCTTGGATTTTTTTTCAAAGTGACTTTTGGTGAGAGAATTTGATATAATTGATCTAAACTTTCATCTGTAAATCCTGTTCCAACTTTGCAAATGCTTGGGAAGATATCTTCTTCATCATTATATGTGGAAAGCAACAGTGTTCCGTATTTGCCAGTTCGTCTACCTTTACCAAAAAATGCACCGACAACTACTAGGTCAAGACTATCGCCTAATTCATTTTGATATTCTCTTTTTAGCTTTAACCAGTTACTTCCTCTAATTCCAGCTCTATATGTTGAATCCAGATGTTTTAACATCAACCCTTCACATCCTGAATTTATTGAATTTTCTAAAACTTCTAAAATTTGTTCTTCACTTTCTATAACTGACATTGGAATAAGTCTGGCAAAATCATCTTGTTTGATAATTTTTTCCAATAATTCTCTTCTTTCTTCATATCTCATATCCATACAATTTTTTTCATCAGAAAATAATACATCAAAGAAATTAACTGTAATGGGGTATTTTGTTACGGCTTCTTCAATTTCATATTTTCTTCTTCTATGCATTAACTCTTGAAATGGAAGAAAATCTCCTGAATTTGAATTCATGGCAACTACTTCTGCTTCTAAAATGACATTATCTGAAATAATTAATTTTGAAATTTTTTCAACTATGTCCGGATAATATGATGTGATTATCTCTAAACTTCTTGAAAAAATTTCTATCTTATCTTTTTGTTTGTGAATTTGTGCTCTTTCTCCGTCTAATTTGTACTCTGCTGCAAATTTATCTTGAAATTTTTCGACTGTTTCTTCTCCGCTCTTTATTCTGTCTGCTAACATTGGTCTAATTGGACTAAATAATTTAATTTGAAATTTTTCAATTTCATTAATGCCTCCTGTTGAAATTACTTCTGCAACTTTTCCTAAATCACTTGAAACATTATATGCATTTTCTATAATTTCTCGATTCTCTTTTTTTCCAGTAAATGCAATTGCTAATGCATCCATGACTGTATTTTCTGCTATACCTAATCGTAGTGTTCCTAGTAAAATTTTCAAGATGAATTTTGATTCTTGAGGGGTTGCATCATTTAACATACTTGAAACATACTTCATTTTCATTTCTTGCGAACCTTTTCCTTCTAATTTTGAAATTTTGAATAATGTATCGTAAACCTTCTCTAATGTTATCACTTCCGATGCAAATGTTGTTTGTATTTTTTGTTGTAAAATATTTTCTGCAGTTTGTCCTAAATCTCCACCTTTGTTGTAATCATCTTCGATTTTTTTTAATGGTATTCCGGATGATTTTGACATTGCTCTCATCACAAGCTTTTCTGCAATGCCCAGCTCAACTCCTTCGAAGTTTGGTCGTAATTTTCCTTGTATAAGATAGATTGCCTTTGCAATCACATTTTCTGGAATTTCTTGTATTAATTTGACAAGAATGTCTGTTAACTCGAGTCTTTTGCTAGTTGCTTCCATTTGTTGGAATGCATCAGAAATAATTGAAAATTTCATGTATTGTTTTGATTTTGTTTGTTTATTTGATTAACTTTTGTTCTAGATGTATCTGAACATGACTTTTTTTCGATCCTTTTTTACGTCTGATACTAGCGCAAAATTGTTTAATGGATACGCTTCTTTGTATTGTTTCATAAAACTCCATGCCACATCATGATTTCTAAATTCAGTTCTTAACCCTGGCAAAATTGTTTCTTTTCCATCTATATCAAACATTACTACTGAGTAGTGTTTTGGTCTGTTATGTGGTCTTGCTTTTAGAAACCATGCAACTGCAAATGCAAATGCTGTAACTAAAATAAAACCTGCACCTATTTCTTTGAATATCGGCCAAAACGTATCTGGGATTGTCTGTCCAAATAATTGGACAACGATATGTGAAAATGTCAATACTGCTGCAACCGTAATTGCAATTTTTGTAACGCTGTGAGATAAGAATGAAAATTGAAATTCATATTTCGAAATCATATGTAAAATACTATCACTACAATTGATTTAATCTTTGCTTAAAATATCTAAGATCACTAGTCAGGATCTTCGTAATTTTCTTTTCTTTCACTAGTGTCTGATTTTGAATCCATTGGAACCATTTTTTCTTTGAGTCCTGTCATGACATCTTTGTATCCTTCTGCATATTCTAATTCGTCTGGAACAAGTGTTGCTGGATGAATGAATCCTTGACTTCTTATTGCTAATGCTTTCTTTGTTGCTTGTTCTCTTATGTAATCCCAGTCTGGTGTTGAAAATCCATCAAATGGTCCTGTAAACTTTCCATCATGCATGCTAAATACTAATGATTGCACAATTGGAATACAGAAATTAATTGTTGCAGCAGAATTTAGTTTAACTGGCATTAAAGGCATGTTGTGACTTCCTCTTGTATTTCCTGCAACGTAATGTGGATTATTGAAAACACTTCCTGCTTCTTCTGTTGCTGGAAACATTTTTTGTGTTCTTACAATGCAAACTGGATCATCTTTACCAACATAAGTTCCTGCAATGTTGTGAAGTCTGTCTGTTGATGCATCCATTATTGGTTCTCCATCTTTTGTTGTAATTGATGAAATAACATATCTTCCTGGATACATTAAAGCAGCTTCTAAAACTGGTTTGTCTTGCCATAAAGATAATTTTGCAATCGTTGCTTCTTCAACATCCATTATGTGAAAGTCAACACCTTTTGCAAGTGATTTGTTTACAATTAATCCTGTATTGCTTAATGCATCCACAAACAATCTGTACATTGGATAGTTAAAACAACCTGGCTCTGTTTTGTCTGCTGCAAAAACGGTAAATGCTTCGTTAGCTCTCTCTTCGAATTCCAACTCTGCTACTCCTGGTCCCATTCCTTTTACATTTCCTGAAAAAGAATCTTTCAACAAATCTTGGCCTGCTCCATACAGTCCTTCTTTTTTTGCAACTGCAGTACCTGCTTCAAACGCATCCCAAGCTAACTTGTGAATTTTTTCGTTATCTACTCCGTGTGTGTGACTCATAACAATGTGTACATCATCTCCACAGTATCCGATATAATGATCAATCAATAGATCTGCTGAAGCGTTAACAGTATCTCTAACGGCCTGAATTAAATTGTCACTTGGTCTTGTATGTCCGCCAATTCCTCCAACGTCTGCTTTGATTACTGATACTGTAATTTTCATACTTACGATTTTTTCTTCTTTGATTTATAGTATATGATAAGACAAGAAATTTTTTGTGATCTAAAAATTTCAAAAAAATGCAGAAAAAAATGCAAAAAATCAAAATGATTATAAAGCGGGTTAGATACAAATTTTCTATGGCAGACAAACCACACCTTAACATGATTATCACAGGACACATTGATAATGGTAAATCCACAACAATGGGTCACTTCTTGATGGATCTTGGTGTAGTTGACCAAAGAACAATTGATGCTCATGCTGCTGAATCTGAGAAAACTGGAAAGGGTGATACTTTCAAGTACGCTTGGGTTATGGATAACATCAAAGACGAAAGAGAAAGAGGTATCACTATTGACCTTGCTTTCCAAAAATTCGAAACCCCAAAATTCAATTATACATTAATCGATGCTCCTGGACACAGAGACTTTATCAAAAACATGATTACTGGTGCTTCAGAAGCAGATTGTGCAGTACTTGTACTTTCTGCAAAACCTGGTGAAACAGATACTGCAATTGCACCTGGTGGACAAGCACGTGAACATGCATTCTTACTAAAAACTCTTGGAGTTGCTCAAATCATTGTTGCAGTAAACAAAATGGATGATAGCAATTTCTCTGAAGAGGCTTACAATACTGCAGTAGAGAAAGGTAAAGGATTAATCAAATCATGTGGTTACAAAGCAGATGAAGTACCATTCATCCCAGTTTCTGGATGGAAAGGTGATAATTTAGTTAAAAAATCTGAGAACATGGGCTGGTATTCCGGTAAAACTCTCTTAGAAGCATTTGATGATTTCAAAGCACCTGAAAAACCAACAGGTAAACCACTAAGACTCCCAATTCAAGATGTTTATTCAATCACTGGTGTAGGAACCGTTCCAGTAGGACGTGTTGAGACTGGTGAAATGAAACCAGGACAAAAAATCGTTGTAATGCCATCAGGCGCACAAGGTGAGATTAAATCTATTGAATCCCATCATGCAGAACTTCCAAGTGCTGAAGCAGGTGATAACATTGGTTTCAACTTGAGAGGTATTGAAAAGAAAGATATCAAACGTGGAGATGTATTAGGAACTCCTGACGCCCCACCAGCAGTAGCAAAAGAATTCAAAGCACAAATTATCGTTATTCATCATCCAACTGCAATTGCACCAGGTTACACTCCTGTAATGCATGCTCACACAGCACAAGTTGCAGCAACAATTACCGAGTTCTTGGGAAAGATTAACCCACAAACAGGTGCAATGGATGAAGAAAATCCAAAATTCCTCAAAGTTGGAGATTCTGCAATTGTTAAGATTAGACCTGTAAGACCAACACCAATTGAAACTTTCCAAGAGTTCCCTGAAATGGGTAGATTTGCATTAAGAGACATGGGTGCAACAATTGCAGCCGGTGTTGTAAAAGAAATTACAGAATCACACACACCTTAGAGAACGAGTCATTATGGCTCAAAACGCTCGCATTAAATTAACTAGTACAAGTCTTTTGAAGCTTGGTGGTGTCTGTGATGAAATTATGGGCATTGGTAAAAAAACTGGTGTTAAAGTAAAAGGTCCAACCCCACTTCCTGTCAAACGTCTTAACGTTGTCACTCGTAAATCTCCATGTGGAAGTGGAACTGAAACATATGAAAAATGGGAAATGCGTATGCATAGAAGAATTATTGATCTTAATGCTGATGATAAGGCAATTAGACAGTTAATGCGTCTAAAAATCCCTGATGACGTCTACATTGAGTTATCTTTAAAATAACTTAGCCTTTTATTATGGAGTCTGTGATTAGCAACTATGTCTGAAGAGAATTTTGAAGAATCATTTTCTCAAGAAAAATTTGATGTATTTTACAAATGTATGAGATGTGGTCATGAAACTGCATTGGAAGAACTAGTAAGACTTCCTGAAATCAAATGCATCTGTGGTTTTAGAGTATTTACCAAGAAAAGACCTGGTTTGGTAAAAAACGTAAACGCTATCTAGATTCTATCCTTTTTGTAACTGTGCTTTCTTTGTAAATGAGTTCTCATATCTTCCATATTGGAAAAATTTTCTCCACATTCTTTACAATCATAAGGTAAATCTTTGAAATGTGTAATCTGAAG
This sequence comes from uncultured Candidatus Nitrosopelagicus sp., assembly GCA_937896695.1. Lineage (GTDB taxonomy): Archaea > Thermoproteota > Nitrososphaeria > Nitrososphaerales > Nitrosopumilaceae > Nitrosopelagicus. The sequence continues at coordinate 19,449 of CALBOT010000055.1, forward strand.
ATGTTGCATTAATTCTTCTTGACTCTTAAATTTTAGATCACATCTATCACATGGAATTTTTGTAAAAAATTTCATCTCAGCTATTTTTTGCTTTTTGTTCGTCCCAACATCTTCTGCATAGCTGACCTTTGATTTTCCATTCTGGTTTTGGGTTATATCTGATGAATCCCATTTTTTTATTGCATATCACACAAAATTCTTTTTTTGTTTTAAAATCACCTTCTTTTTTATCAAAACAATCTTTACAAAGTAATCCTTTCATATCCCATTGCCATCTAGGCTCCCACAAATCTGTAATCTTTCTTTGAATTCCACATGTGACACATTTTGCTTTGATGTTTGAATCATAAGATTCCTTCATCTTATCCATATAGCAATCTCCACAAAGTGGTGATTCTACATACCATTCTTTTTTTGCCTTGTGTTTATGTTTGGTTTCTTTTTTACAAACGGTACAAATTGCTGGTTTTTTACTAAACAATCCCATACTGAATGGTAAAATGGAGATCTAATTAAATTATAAAATTAGAAAAAGAATTTTTTGATTTAGAGTTCTGATAGTAGTTTCTCTAAACCTTGACTAGAATTTAGCATGCCTTTTTTCTTGGCAATTTCTTCGATCTTTTTGTATTGCTCATTAGTAAAGCATACTGGCATTGAACGTTTTTCCATACTCAAATTGATTTTTCTTTTTGTTTTAAACCTTACCTTCTTTTCTCAATTATATTATGCGTGTGTTATTCTCTCTGTATGGCAAAAATGCGTCAGATCTTAGTAATAGGAAATAATGATAATGGTTGTACTCCTGAACTTGAAAAACTTGCATATGATACAGGAAAACAAATTGCGCAATCTAATTCTGTATTGATTACTGGTGGTCTGGGTGGTGTTATGAAAGCTGCATCCCATGGAGCAAAAGATGGTGGCGGTTTGACAATTGGAATTATTCCTCAAGATGATTCTTCTCTTGCAAATGAATTTTGTGATATAGTAATTCCTTCTGGTATGGGATTATCTAGAGACTTTCTAAATGCATTATCTGCAGATGGTGTAATAGTTGTCGGTGGTGGCTCAGGTACTTTATCTGAAATATGTGCTGCGTACATGTACAAAAAACCAATTGCAACTCTAAAAAATTCTGGTGGCATGGCCACAAAGTATTCTGATCAATTTTTAGATCATAGAGAAAATGTGAAAATTGTTGGATTTGATTCTTCAAAAGAAGCTGTTGATTATATTTTAGAACAGCTTAACTCATAGATTCTAGCAGTGGGTCAGGCTTGTAAAACTCACCATGTTCTTCTGCCAATTTGTTTAATTCATCGACAATATTTTTAATTCCAATTTCTTTTGCTGTTTCAAATAGTGGTTTTCTTAAACCCAATCCAAGCTTACATGCTTTTTCAATTTCTTCAATATCGCTTGCACCATTTGTAATTAACCATGCAGCATTATTCAGTATGTTTGCAACAAGTTGAATAGGATTGCATTTTTTTGCTAATTCTTCAGATAGTTCCACTCTTTCGTATTTGTCATCTGAATATTTGTAATAACCTTCTCCAGATTTTTGACCCAACTTTTTTTCATCAAACATTTTTTCAACTGTACTGTGTGGGTTGATTACTTTTTTATCTCGTAGATGCATTTCTACAGTTGCTTTGTGAATTACATCCATTCCTGTAAAATCGGCTAACTCAAAAATGCCCATTGGAAATCCAAGCTTGAATTTAACTGCAGAATCTATCTCTTCTAATGTTGCACCTGTTCTATCTTGTAGATAACATGCTTCGTGTACCATTGGAATGAATAATCTGTTTATGATAAATCCTGGTACATCTTTTCTACAAAGTACTGCTTGTTTATTCACTGATTTTACAAACTCTTGAGTCATTTCAGTAATCTCATCAGAAGTTTTCTCTCCTGGAATTACTTCAACAAGTTTCATTAGTTGTGGTGGATTGAAAAAATGAATCCCTATAAATTTCTCTGGGCGTGATGTCGTATTTGCAATTTCTGTAATTGGTAGTGTACTGGTATTTGATGCAAAGACTACTTCTGGCTTTGCAGCTTTATCCAATTCTGCATAAACTTGTTTTTTTAGATCCATTATTTCTGGAACTACCTCAATTACTAACTCGGCATCTTTTACAGCATCATTTAAATCAACAATAGGTGTAATTCTTGAATAAATTGCATCTCCTTCTTCTTTTGAAATTTTCTCTTTTGTAACAAGTTTATCTAAACTCCATTTGATTTTCTCCATGGCTTTGTCAAGAAATTCTTGTTTTATGTCACGTAATACTACATTATATCCTGCAGTTGCTGAAACCTGGGCAATTCCATGTCCCATTACTCCTGAACCTAAAACTGTGATATTTTTTACTGACACGAACCATCTTTGAAAAACCATTATATCAATCCTAGTTTGAAATACTACATGGGATTATTTGGTAAAAAGAAAGAAGATAAGAAAAAAAATACCAAATGTAAGGAATGTGGTTTAGAATTACATCAACCAGAAAGACTAGAAAGACACATGAAAAAAGCACATGGAAATGTCCCTGAGAAAAAACCTGAATTTAGCACCAAGGGCGGTGTTGAACAAGGCGGCATGTGGTAAAATTATTAATGCAAAATTTTTATGATTATACATTGGAGTTATCTGACGGTCAAAAATATGCAATAGTTTTTTTGGGTTCATTGGCAGTTGCAGGTATTGTTCTAGGCACGCTAGTTTTCCCATTTTGGAATTTTATTCGTGAAGATATTACTGAAGAAGTTGAAATATTCAGCTCGGCAGATGGTAATTGCTATGTTGATACTATTGATGGCATTCCAAAAACAATTGAGAATTGTAATCTTGAAAAAGGAACTCCTGTCACTATTACATATGGACATGGATTACCTTGGGCAAAAATTGTAAAGCCTGGAGAATGAAATGGATTGTATTTTCTGTAAAATAGTATCAAAAGAAATTCCAACAAAAATTCTGTATGAGGATGAATATACAATTGCTTTCCTTGATGCATTTCCTATTGCAAAAGGGCATACGTTGGTAATTCCAAAACAACATTATGCAAAAATTCAAGATTTATCGTCTGAAATAAATGAAAAATTGTTTAACACTGTGCATAAACTGATTCCTAAAGTTGATTCACTTCAAGGCTCAACTCTTGTGGCAATCCATAATGGAAAGGATAGTGGTCAGGAAATACCTCATGTTCATGTTCATTTGATACCTAGAAGCAAAAATGATTCTGCAGGCCCTGTACATTCTATGTTTAAAGATAAAATCGAATTATCTGATTCTGAGACTGATTCTTTGTATGACCAGTTGAAAATTGTCTAATATGGGTAAACTCTCCTATTCTCGTCTAGATTGTCCACGATTATTGCTTTTGTAGGACAAGTTTCTGCAGCATTTATGATTTTTTGATTCTTTGCACCTTTTTTATTATACACTCTAGATTTTGGATTTGATTTTGTATTTTTATCGATTGTAAACACTTCTGGCGCAATCATTTCACAACTGCAGCATCCAATGCACAGGCTTTGATCAACGTCAACTTTTAATTCAAATTCCTTTCGTTTCTTTGTAAATCCTCTGTCTTCTGGTTGTTTTTCTGTCTGTTCATTAACTGTCTTTTCATATTTTTCCCAAAATTCACTTTCATATCTCTTCCACCATTCTTCATTGGCTTCAAAATCTTTTGTAAATTTTCCCCAGTCTGCTTCTGGCGTTTTTCCTTCTCCATCTTTTCCCCATTTTGTTCTCTTGTAGAATTTTCTGCTTGTTTGAGTATAGTCTGACTCTTCTGCAGTTGTTTCTCTAGGTTTTTGTTTTGAAGAATGTTTATTCTGATTTTTCAAAAAATGATATGCTTCTGTAATTGTTTTGAATTTTTTTTCACTTTCTGAATTTTTGTTCTTATCAGGATGATGTTGAAGTGCCAATTTTCTATATGCATATTTGACTTCTTCAAAATCTGAATTGTTACTAATCTCCAAAGCTTTGTAGGCTTGATTTGAGTTCATAATTTTACATTATTCTCAATATGTTAAAAACATGCTCTATTCTGTGATTTCATCTTCTTGTTTCCATGCTGGATCTACTATGCATAATACAATTAGATCATTTTCCCCATTGTTTTCTATAAATTGTCTAGACATTGGTGGCACAAAGATTGTTTCATTTTTGTTAACTGTTTTTTGTTCTTCTTCAATATGCATAATGCCACTTCCTTGTAAAATATAGTAGATTTCACTTGTCTTCATTTTATGTGGCTTTGAATTACTGCCAGGTTTTATTGTACAGTGTGCAAGGCTATATCGAATTACATTGTCTGTATCATTTGGAGAAAAAATTTGTCTAATTTGTGTCCCTTCATTTCCTGAAAATGGATCTAAATTCTCAATTTCTTTAGTATTCATTTTACGGTAATTGTTCGGTTACGGTTGTTTTAAAATCTGATTCAAACCAAATTGTTTTTGGTTCTGATTTTTTCTTTGGAAATGAGTTTATTGCAACATGTGCAAAATCTTCATTTTTCTTTGTAGAGCCATGAGTGTGTAATCTTTTTGCAGGAATGTGTACACAATCACCCTTACTCAAATTCATACTCTCCATTTTTTTTATTTTGAATTTTTTTGAACCTGTGCCAATTTTCTTATACATAACTAAACTGCCTTTGCCTTTAGTAACTATCAATGTTTGACCTGCGTCGTGAAAATGAAGTTTTGTACGTGCTCCATTTTTGAATGTTACATGATAAATTTTTTCTGTACTTGGCTTAATCTTTGCTGAAATATCTTTTGCAGCAATTTTTCCTGTGAAATAATTCACTTTAGCTTTTTTGCTAGGAATGCCTGATTTTGTAAATAAATTCTCTTTTTGCATACTGTGAGTAATTTGGTGAGGTATATGAGTCATAGTTTGACAGGATTTAAAAATACACAAATCTATAGTATGTAGTTCAGATGGCAAAAAATAACCCCAAAGTAAAAGTAATTTCGTTAAAACCATTACTTGATTTTGATACTGCCGAAGAAATGGTTGATTCACGTAAAGTAAAAGCATTCCAAACATTACTTCATAAACCTAAAAAAAGTGAGATACATCAACACTCACTCACATTACATTATGAATCGATTCTTCTTTTATCTGGCAAATATTCTGTTGATTTTATTCGTGATGCAGATCATACATTATCTGTTGATAAAGATGTACAAGAAGTCATCATATCTGATGAAGTCTTTCCTGTTAAAAGAAGACATGGAGTTTTAAGCAAATTAGAACCTTCATTCAAAAATAAAATCAAAATACAAATGCAAGAACGTGTAATGCTTGAAAATATTGCTGATGTGTCATTTGATCACCATGGAAAAGAAATGAATCTCTCATACAACGATACACTCAAACTATTAGAAAAACATCCTAAAAAAACAATCAATGAAGATAGGGATTCTATACGTCGGCCTGAAATTACAACCGATGCTGCAAAACTAAAACTCATTACAAAATTAAAAAAACCTGCAGATTCTGGAATAAAATCATCTGAAGAGACCTTTGAATTTAGAGATATTTTGGAAATTTATGTGCCTATTTATGAAGCTCGATTGATTGGTCCTAAAAAAAGAGTTAAAATTTTACGAATTGATGCTGTTAGGAAAAAAATTCTCTAGTTATTTCACCATTCTTTGGAATTCTGGGTCATCATAAAATTTCTGAAAAACTTTTTCTTTTCTTGCCCATAATTTGATAGTCTTTGATTGTTTTATTGCAACATTTAGTAAATCAAATGCTTCATTAACTTCATTGAGTGAGGCTTTACTCCTGGCTTTGGCATAAATCACATTTACGTTTCCTTTGTGTTTGTTTAAAATATCATCAAAAACTTCTATTGCTTTTTCATGTCTTTCTAATTCTGCTAACTCTATTCCTTTGTGAAATAATGCATCTAGATGTTGCGGATTTGCTCTATGAACGCTTTCAAAACAATTCAATGCAAGTTCATGTTTTCCCATTTTACCTAAAACAATCCCTTTGTAAAATCTTGGATTTGGTTTCTTTGGATCTCTCTCAATTGCTTCATCCAAAACTTTCAGTGATTCCTCATGTTCAAGTTTCTTATCCAATAGAACGCCTTTGTTATAATATGCTGGTGCATAACTTGAATCTGCTTTGATTGCTTTTTCATAATACTCCATTGCTCCTTCCGGATCTCCGAGTTCTGCCATTGCAATACCTCGATTATTCAGTGCTGCTGCATCATTTGGGTTTCTTTGTGTTATCATATCAAAACATGTTATTGCATCTGCATATTTTTTCAATTGATTTAATGCCAAACCCTGATTATACCATGCGTTAACATTCTCTGGATCAATTTTTGTGACTTTTTTAAATAATGAAACTGCTGCTTTTGGTTGATTTTTTTCTAAAAATGTCATTGCTTGATACATCAAGTCTTCTGGGTCTTCTTTTTTACCAAACAATCCCATGCTTTTTCAATATCATTCTTGCTTATAGCAATTACACTGCTTTGATTTATGACGTATACATCCTATCAATCTGTGGTCTTTACATCCACAAATTATACATTTTTTCATTTTCTCATCTGTAATTTTTTCTGTTTTAAAACCCTCTTCAAGTTTTTTTGTTGCCTCTTTTAACTTCTCGTTTGTCTTAAATAATTTCTCAAGAGCACCTTTGAATGATAACTCGTCTGTCGCTGCCTCATCTATCTGACCAGCGTAGACCTCCTCTGGTTTCTTGCCCTCGCTGATGATGCCTTTTTCTAATTTATTTTTTTCATCAGTCACTCTTCTAAAGACACCAAGGTTGTAGAAGATATTATCTTTTTGAGCTTGTGTTAATCTTATATCTGGATTGTCTCTTAAAAATTGTATGGTCTTGTTAAACTCACCTGTGAGATCCTGCTCGTATTCAAACATATATCTATACCTTTGATCTCTACCCACATTTCTGATAGAGAAAGGTTTGAATCTGCTGGCATCTGTCAGTCTTGAGTTGACAACGACAAGACTACCTCGTTGTTCTTTTGTCAGAGCTTTGCCTAAAAATTCTATACCTTCAGCCGTATCTGCGATACCACCCTTTGGTCTGGGAGATTCTGCCAATAATTTTTGTAATAATTTTATTATATCATCCATTAGTAATACACTCGCTTACGTTGTATGGTCTCCTCATCAACATAGTCCTCCGGGTGTTGTAAGAAGCCACCTTGTCTAAATCGCATGAGAGCCTGTGTGGTAGAATCGACAAGGTCATCATGATCGCCATAGGGGAACGCCGCGCACTCCTCGATGACTTCATCCGCAAACTTTTGTTCCGGAGCCCATATCATACCAGATTCAAACAGAGGTGCAACAGAATTGACACGGGCGTGCTTGTCGTTGCCTTTTGACGGGGTAAAGTTTGTGACCGGTATATTCATCTTTCTCAGCTCGTATGTCAGTGGCAGACCGCTGGCCTTAGACTCAACTATGACTGTCTCAGGTTTCCAATACTCGTACTGCTCCTGTGCCAGACGTCGAAGTTCTGGAAACTCGTACCTGCCCTTGATGGCATCGACCAGTATCAGATTGGCACCCGAGTCCTCGTCAGGATAGAATACACCCCATGTTGTGATCGCGCTGTAATCCGCCGTCTCCTTTTTTAAAAATGCTGTGTCGTAGCTTTGTAT
>CALBOT010000056.1 GCA_937896695.1 uncultured Candidatus Nitrosopelagicus sp.
GTGGATTTGGATTTGATTGATGCAAAGATTACAAGTTTTGATACAGATAGTAAACCAGAGAAGTATGATTTTGGCGATGTTGTTTTGGAACGTTGTGTAAGTTATTACCGCGGATTACATTTTACAGCCTGTCTAGAGTTCATGGACATTCCAGTAATCAACAAATTTGATGTTGCTAACACATGTGGAAATAAAATGATCACATCCATGTTGTTAAAGAAAAATAATATTCCTACTCCAAAAACTTACTTTTCTTTTTCAGCAGAGACAGCATTAGAAAATTTTGAAAATATAGGATATCCTCTTGTAATAAAGCCAATAATTGGAAGTTGGGGAAGAAGTGTCATGCCAGTCAAAGATAAAGATACAGCCGAAGCTGTAATTGAAAATAGGCAAGTTACTGATGGACCACAAGATAGAATTTATTATTTACAAGAAATGATTGACCGTCCACCACGAGACATACGAGTGATTACAGTTGGAGATCAAGCCGTATCTGCAATGTATAGAAAATCATCTGGTGGTTTTAAAACAAACATAGCATTAGGAGCAGACCCAGAGCTTTGTGAAATAACAAAAGAGATTGAAGATTTGTGTGAAAAGACATCAAAGGCAGTAGGTGGTGGAATATTAGGAATTGACTTGATGGAAGATAAAGAGAGAGGCTTAGTTGTTCACGAAGTAAACAATACAGTAGAGTTTAAAGGATTAGTCAAAGTTTCAGAAAAAAACATTCCAAAAGAGATGATCGACTATGCGGTTCGTAATATTAAGTGATAATATCAAGTACCGTTAAATTATGCTTTGTTAGGCAAAGATTATGAAAGTAGGTATTGTCGGTGCATCCGGTTATGTAGGAGGCGAAGTTCTCAGACTATTACTCAGCCATCCTAAAGTTGAGGTTTCAATGGTAACATCAAGACAGCACGTAGGAAAATTTTTGCACAGAGCACAGCCTAGCCTCAGAGGCTTTACTAATTTGAAATTTTCAGAATTAGATTATGAAAAAATGAGTGATTCTTGTGACCTAGTTTTTACAGCCGTTCCACATGGAACAGCAACTGACATTGTCAAGGCATTGTATGACAGAGGAATGAAAATTATTGATTTGAGTGCAGATTATCGTTTACACAATCCAGAAGACTATGGAAAATGGTATGGATGGGAACACCCACATCCAAATTATTTAGAAAAATCAACATTTGGCGTTCCAGAATTACACAGAGAAGAAATTAAAAAATCACAATTGGTTTCTTGCCCAGGTTGTATGGCAGTAACATCAATGCTTGCATTAAATCCATTAATCAAAAATGATTTGATTGATACTGATCACATTATCGTTGATTCAAAAATTGGTTCATCCGGAGCTGGGGCTGGTGCAGGAACATCACATGCAATGCGTGCAGGAGTTATACGACCATACAAACCTGCAAAACATAGACACACAGGTGAAATTGAACAAGAACTTAGTCAAACAGCGGGTAAAAAAATTAAAGTGTCAATGAGTCCACACGCAGTGGATGTTGTAAGAGGAATTCTATGTACAAACCACACATTCCTTAAGAAAGATGTTGATGAAAAAGAACTTTGGAAAATTTATAGATCAGAATATAGTGAAGAACGATTTATCAGATTAATTAGAGACAAAGAAGGTCTACATAAATTCCCAGACCCAAAGTTTTTGGTTGGTTCAAACTTCTGTGATATTGGATTTGATCTAGATAGAGAAAATAACAGGTTAATTGCATTATCTGCATCAGACAACTTAATGAAAGGTGCAGCGGGCTCTGCAATTCAGAACATGAATGTCATGGCAGGATTTGATGAGTTCGAAGGAATTATGTATTCCCCTCTAACACCTGTATAATAGATGATTACAATAAAAATTGGCGGCAGTGTTGTCGATAATTTACATCCATCAACAATATCAGATATCAAAAAAGTTGCAGAACAAGAAGGTGTGATATTAGTGCATGGCGGAGGTAAAGAAGTAACTAAAGTTACAGAGCAATTAGGTAAAGAACCAAAATTTGTTGTATCACCAAGCGGAATAAAAAGTCGATATACAGATAAAGAAACTTCAGAGATTTTTACAATGGTAATGTCAGGAAGAATAAACAAAGCTATTGTCCAGATGTTACAGAAAAATGGAATAAATGCAGTGGGGCTTTCAGGCATGGATGGAAAAACAATAGAAGCAAATCGAAAAAAGAAGCTAATGATTATGAATGAAAAGGGAAGAAAACAAGTGATTGATGGCGGATATACAGGAAAGATTTCAAATGTTAATTCAGAACTAATTAGAACAATCATGGATAAAGGCTACACACCAGTAATCTCTCCAATAGCAATTAGTGAAGAATCAGAATTTCTTAATGTGGACGGAGATAGAGCCGCAGCAAATGTTGCAGGTCATGTTAATTCTGACAAGGTGTTGTTTATTACAAATGTAGATGGATTACTCATGGAAGACAAGTTGGTAGAAAAATTATCTCTTCAAGAGGCAAAAGAAATAATGCCAAAAATTGGATTCGGTATGGAGAAAAAAATACTTGCTGCAACTGAAGCACTTGAAATGGGAGTTTCAGAAGCACTAATTGCAAATGGACAAAGAGAAAATCCAATTTCATCAGCAATAGAACACAACAAATGCACGGTGATTTCAAAATGAGCGAAGACAAATTCCTTGGTAATCTATACCAAAGATTTCCTGTAACAGTAGACAGAGGAATTGGTGCACATGTTTGGGATACAAACAACAAAGAATACATAGATTGTATGGGAGGATACGGAGTAGCATTACTTGGTCATCAAAATGAAAGAGTGACAAATGCATTGAAATCACAATTAGAAAAAATCATTACAGTTCACAGCTCATTGTACAATAAAACACGAGAAGAATTTTTAGAAAATCTTTTCAAAGTAGCTCCAAAGAATTTATCACAAGTTCATCTAAACAATAGTGGTGCTGAAGCAATAGAAGCTGCAATGAAATTTGCACGAAAGTTTTCAGGTAAAACAGAAATGGTGGCCATGAATGGCTCATATCACGGAAAATCAATGGGTGCATTGTCAATTACGTTTAATCCAAAGTATAGAAAATCTTTCAGACCCCTTATAGAAAAAGTGTCATTTTCACCATTTGGGAATATTGAAAAACTTCGCGAGACAGTGAATGATCAGACAGCATTTGTAATCTTAGAACCAATACAAGGTGAGAGTGGAATTCATGTAGCACCTGAAGGATTCTTACAAGACGTTAGAAAATTATGTGATGAAAAAGGAATTTTATTAATTTATGATGAAATCCAAGCAGGATTAGGCCGCACTGGAAAAATGTGGGCACATGAACACTGGGATACACCACCAGACATACTATGCTTAGCAAAAGGAATAGCAGGAGGAGTTCCAATGGGTGCAACATTAGTTAAGCCAGAAATTTTAGATTGTATTTCAAAAGGAGAACATTCATCAACATTTGGAGGAAACCCATTATCATGTGCAG
>CALBOT010000057.1 GCA_937896695.1 uncultured Candidatus Nitrosopelagicus sp.
GTTTCTTCACTAGCCACCAAAGCATCAACATTACCTTCAATTACTGCAGGACCAAAATCATCATCTAACTTTACAATTTCAAATAAACAATTAGGAAATTTTTCATGAATGATTTTTTCCAAATTTTCAAATCTTTTTTCAAAATTATTGTTAATCTTTTTTCCATGTTTTGAAATATAATCATCGGATGTCAATCCTATTATTATTTTTCCAGAAATGGATACTGCTTTTTGAATTAACGCTATATGACCAACATGAATAATATCAAATGTCCCACCCAATGCAGTTAATCTAAACATCACGTATAGAGACAGTCATGTTTAACATAAACTCTCGGATTTTCTAAAATGACATGAATATCTAATAATATTGAATTAGAGAAAAATAAAATAAGTAAAAAGAGTTTGATAGAAGATTATCTTCTTTTTCGCATTCCAGTAATTGCGAACCAGTAAACTAGTCCTGGTGCTAGACCAACAATTAGTGGAATCCAAACTGCTATTGAGGCTTCATAACCTGCCATAGTAATTTTCCTATATCAATGATATTTAAATCCACCTTCAGGTTCGATATTCGAAAGTGATCGTTAATAAAAAATGGTGGACTCGAGGGGATTTGAACCCCTGACCCCTCGCGTGCAAGGCGAGTATTCTACCAGTCTAAACTACAAGCCCAATAACTGCTTGAATAATCATGAGAGTTTAATTGTTGTCTTTTGGAATATCTGTAATCCTTTTATTTGTTATACAAATTGATTTTTTTATGGCAAAAATGGAATCAGTTATTTCATTAAAAACTGGAGATAGTGCACCAGAATTTAATCTAAAAGGCATTGATGATCAAATGCATTCTCTAAATGATTACTCGAAGAAAGGATTATTGGTAATTTTCATGTGTAATCATTGTCCATTTGTAAAAGCAAAGATTGAGGCAATTAAAGAATTACATGATAAATTCAAAGATGACATTTCAATTGTTGGTATAAACAGCAATGATTCTGTAAAATATCCAGACGACGATTTTGATAGTATGAAAACTGTTGCTAAAGAAAAGGGTCTAGAAATCGATTATTTGGTAGATGAAACTCAAGAAATTGCTAAAAAATATGGAGCTGTTTGTACACCAGATCCATTCCTATTTGATTCGGAAAAAAAATTAATCTTTCATGGAAGAATAGATGATGCAATGAACCCAGAAGCAGAAGTAAGTGAAAAAGTAATGATAAACAATATTCAAAAATTCTTAGAAGGGCAAAAAATTGAAAAAGATTTTGACCCTTCAATTGGATGCTCAATCAAGTGGAAAGAACAGCAAACTTAAATGACCAAATCCTCGAAAATTTTCGAGGGCTCGTAGCTCAGCTTGGCTAGAGCGTTCGACTGATAATCGAAAGGCCATGAGTTCGAATCTCATCGGGCCCATTAATTTACTATGAATTTTCGTATTTTGTGTTAGACCATTGAAGAATATCTTCAAGTTTTGGTGCGGACAAATCACCTTTAATTTTGACTTTTTTTCCAGTCTTTCCAGATAATACAATAAAGAGATTATTTTCAGGTTTTTCCTTTACAGAATAAAATGAATCAGAAATAAACTTTAATCCTTCTTCAGTTTGAGAAAACACAATAATTATCATTACACCTTCTTTTGACTTCCAAGTTTTTGAGAGTAATTTTCTTAGTTCAAGATCAAATAACACATCAATTGATGAAGAAATATCACCAATCGAAAATACATTCCAATTTTGAGAACGAAATGCGGCTGCGGCAGATTCAGATAATAACAAAGATTCAGAATCTGCGGACATTATTATGACATTTCTCCCAGAATCAGGAGGACTAGAATGATGAGTAATCATTTGAATAGAATTCAATATTATACCAGTCATCAATTGTTCTTCAGATTTTCCAATCTTTCCATCATCAAATAATTTTTGAATGTGAGGAATTGTCGGGATGATAATTTCGGTAATGATTTTATCCATTTTTGCTTTAGAATTTATGCAGTTTTTTATTAGATTGTAAACTGGTCTTTCATTACAATCAATTACATGTGAAAGAAATTTTTCATGTACAAGAAAATAATCATCTGGGAAATTTAGTTGTTCTACATCCTCATCAACAAACCACAAGTTCAGGTTTCCAATATTTTTCTGTGTTATGGTTCCCTCTGCAGCAAATTTATTTAGATACTTAGACATGGTTACTCGATTAATTCCAAGCTTGTCAGAAATTTCAACTCCAGATATTCCAGATTTTGATGAGTGAAGTAACTTTATCAGACGGAATTTTATTTCAGTTTCATCATAACCGCGAGCCATATGAAAATACTAGATATCTATCGTATAAAGTCTAATTATGACAGAAAATGATTTACTCATAAGGTAACAAATTTCACTGAAAAAACATTATATACATGGTACTTCAAAGTACGGTAAGAGAAGGTAAAATGCCAAAACCAGGATTCAAATCAATTACAATTTCAGAACAAGTTTACGAAAAGTTCTACGACGTTTATGAAAAGAACAAAGAAAAACTAACAATGAAAGGAGTGAATAGTTTTGCCGGCTATATCACATACATGTTAGAAGATTCAATGTTAAAAGACAAGACATTTGCAAAATATGCTCCAAAATTAGAATTAATGTCAATCGAGGATGACAGAGTTATTTTGAAAAATAACATTCAAAATAGAATTGCAGAAGTTGTTTTCCAAAGAGGCGAGTTATACTGCCAATTATGTGAGGCAAAAGATTGTCACTGTATAGGTTATGTCTGGTCAATACCAGAAATTTATGAGAAATTAAATTCCAAAGGTCTCAGAAATCATAGATAAAGTGGAGGGGGAGGGATTCGAACCCTCGAACTCCTGAGAGACGGGATCACCCATTATTATGATCTTAAGTCCCGCGTGTCCAAAAGCATAATGCTTTCTTTGGCCAGGCTTGACTACCCCTCCACTAGAAAGACAACAATTTGCGAGAAATTTAACAGTTGGTGTTGAGAAAAAAGTAATCAAGAATTATAAGGATTCCAAATATTGGAAAATTTATGCTTCGATAGCTCAGCCTGGTAGAGCGTTACATTGGTAATGTAAAGGTCGTGGGTTCAGATCCCGCTCGAAGCTTTAATAGTTTTTTATTATGATTTCCTTATGACCAGTACGTTTTTTTGAATTCGAATTGATTGCTCGATTTGCATTTATTGAAGAAATTTTCCAATGTTTTTCTGAAAAATAATCTTTTACAACTTTTGAATTTGAATTTGAGAGCAATACATGACAACCTTTTGAATTTAAATTATTTGCCACAGTCACTAATCTCTCAAGGTCATCTTCAGTGAAATCTCGATGAGTGTAGCTAGTGAAATTAGCAGTACTACTGATTGGCTGATATGGAGGATCAAAATATATCAAATCACCCTTTTTGGCATCATCCAATACTGCTTCAAAACCTCTACACGAAATTTTGATTTTTTCAGATTGTAGAATTTTACTGACCGCCATTAAATTTTCTTTGTTTACAATATTTGGATTTGTGTATCTACCGAGAGGTACATTGAATTGACCTTTTTTGTTTACACGATATAATCCATTAAAACAAGTTCTATTGAGGAAAATTAATCTAGATACTTTTTCGATTTGTTGTTTTGGTTCTTGTTTTCTCACATAGTAATAATATTCTGCAGAATCATTATGATAATTCTTAGAGTGATTTTCTAAAGACTCTATGAGTTTCCCGAGTTTATCACGAATTGTAACATATGCCAAAATCAAATCAGAATTGAAATCAGATACATTACATGACAATTTTGGCTTTTTTGATAATAGGTTAAACATCACAGCACCGCCACCTAAAAATGGCTCATGGTATTTACCAAATTGTTTTGGAAAATTATTTTCCAGTTCTTGCATAAGCTGTCTTTTTCCCCCAACCCATTTTACAAATGGTTTTGGTTCCGATATTGTAATTTGTCTATATTCCTGTGCCAAGGTTACTTTCTTTCATAATCAGGTTTTCTCTAGCCAAGTGAATCTATGATCACCAAGTGTGAAGAATTAATTGATTTACGGGAAATAGCTTAAATACAAATTTCGTTTTTTGGTTATTTCATCGATAAGGCACAGCCTAAATGGTGTTCAATAAAATGAAAAGAGGAAATGGGTTTTTCTAATCCCACTTTGACCAAGCGGCCATCCATCTGTATGTCCATGTTGTAAGTTTACAACCTAGAGCCGCAAATGTACAGGCTAATACTGCTCCAGCACCGGCACCAAGTGCAACAGGGCTGTTGTAGAATTTACCTACCTGCGGTTCTATTGGGGTCATGTATGGTGGTAACGTTGGTCTTGGATACTTGAATGCAGTCTCTAGTGGGTCAGCCACTGTGATCAAATTGACCATGTTGAATAGTGGCAATGACATTCCAACTAAAACTCCGCCGAACAGTATCAGAGAGTGCTTATTCTTCTTTGTTGCCCAGTATGCCAAGTCCAACAGCATTGCTGATGGTAGCCAAACTGGTGTAACGATGAAGTCGTATGGGTAACCTAATGCAAACCATGCACCTTTTGCAATCCATGTATAGACTGTCATGATTAATGCATAGTAAGTTGCGGTTCCTGGAACTCCAGTGAAGGTGAGATAGTAACACGCACCTACAGTGAGCATAAGTGTTTGAGATATTGAGAATACTACAAACGATGTCCAGGCCCAATCAGTATAGAAGATGTAGTCACCCGCATTGATTGTTAGCAAAGT
The DNA here is from genome assembly GCA_937896695.1 of uncultured Candidatus Nitrosopelagicus sp. Taxonomy (GTDB): domain Archaea; phylum Thermoproteota; class Nitrososphaeria; order Nitrososphaerales; family Nitrosopumilaceae; genus Nitrosopelagicus. The sequence goes on from CALBOT010000057.1 coordinate 4,760, forward strand.
TGAGTTGACTGCGACTACTACTATGAATAAGTAGTGAGTACATCGTCTAAGCCAGACCATGAAAATATTCCTGTCGGTTAGTATATAAAAATTTGGGAATATATCGAGATCGTGCGCACGTAACCGTGACTAGAATAGATAAAAGGGAAAGTCCTTTAGGACTAAGTTTGATTATTTTCCTACGAACATAACGATGAATAGTGTACCTGCGGTAACTCCGGCTAATACTCCACCGACTATTCCGTTACTCTTCTTAGTTGTTCCTTCTTCCATTACTTTGACACAGAAGAGGTAACCAATTGCTTCTATAATGGTCAGGACGATAAATGCATAATGTCCGCTTGGTGTAGGATATGCCCAAGGATATACGAAGTATCCTGCTGCAGTACCACCAAATGTTGCTAGCCATGCTGCGATAAATGATGCAGTGATCATTCCAGTCATGTTTTCAACACGACGACCAATCATTTTCTCGACGTCAGCAGAACCTGCTCCGCCTCCGCCGCCTGATCCAAATCCTTTTGGAAGTGTCATATAGAATTATCAGTCGACAGAATCTATTAAAGTCTTTCCTAGGTTCAGACCACTAGCCGATCTACCACTAGTCATGAATATAAAAAAAACAAAGTACGAATTTGTACTTGATTATGGTATGGATCTGCTGTACAATTTACCCTCAAGGGCCATTTTGTACATTTCAGCAACATATGGGTTTTCACCAGGTGTTTCTGCACCTAATTCGACGAGTCTTGCATAGACTCTAACTACATAAGCTAGAGCACCCATGAAGGCTACGACGACACCCATGTTGAACATCCAATGGTTTGGAACTGCGAAGATTTCTTCGACGAACCAAAAGTGCCACATCTCGTTAACACCAATAGTAAACATGGTTGCAAGATAACCTAAGATTGTCATCTTTAGACCAGTGTTCATAGAGTTGTTTGGTCCTCTCAATACTGGGACTTTTCTATCATAGATTGCTGCAAATCCCCATCCGAGTGGTAGTGCTACAAAGTGAGAGTATAACCACCAGTGTGCTGGAGTGAATGCTGAATCTCTAATAGAAGTCTGATGGAGTGAACCATCGACAAAGTTGTCGACTTCTACGGATGCGGCTGTTGATCCCATAGCGATGACTACTAACCAGATTTTTTTCAATCTCTGGATTTCGACTTCTTTTGGGAGTAATGCCGGCATTTGTGCCATAGTAAGTATACGTCTTTTTTGAAATATAAGCCACGAGGTTATAATTTAGGGATATTTTCTCAAAAAAATCATTTTTTTATATTAAAATTTTATAGATTTTTCAATTATAAATTCAAAAAACATAATTTTTTCATGAATTTTTTTTATCGTTTTAATGATTAACATCAATGATTAACATTGAAATGGTTTGTGAGGAAAATAACGTGGATCGACAAGATAGTTAAAACTTAAATTCCTCATTTCTGTCGTTTACAATTAAGGGATAACAATGGTAGATAGAAAAGTTATGGCATTTGCACTTGCAACCGTTATGGTAGTAGGAGTCTTTGGACCTCAAGTAGCAACAATGATTCAAACTGCTGAAGGCCACGGTGTACAAGCACAATTGCAAAGTCGTTTCATTCGAATCGAAGATGAAACATTCAACAGACAATCCCTCCAAACCGGTGAAGTTCTAACTTTGAGCGGTGCATTCGTAAGTTTGATTGATTCAGACATGCGTGCATGGTCATCAATTTTCTCAGAGTCAACTAACGCAGGTAACAGATGGGAGATTCTAGCAAGAGATCCACCAGGTAATGTCTTTGACATTCCAGGTAACGATGTTGTCGATTATGAAATCTCAGCACGTGCTCTTGAACCAGGAGTTTATCACGTCCACACTCAATTGAACATTGAGCACGTAGGACCTGGACTTGGACCAGGACAAACCGTAGTTGTAGAAGGAGAACCAATTCTCAAACCAATTCCATACACCAACATCGCATATCAATCAATTATCATTGCAGTTGGTTATGTAATCACATTTGCAACACGACCTTGGCAAGTAATCTAAACTCACTCTTTTTTCCTTTTATTGAATTACAAATCTAAGTTCATACACAAATTCCTATCCACTTAATTATTTATTAAAAAAATTAAGTATAGGTTAACATTTATTCATAATTATAAATTACAATTTACTTTTATTTTCAGAAAGATTAGATTAATCATGGTCCATGTGTTCAAAATTGATCATCTAAACATTCATGAAAGTTATTTCAAAGGTAAAGTAGAATTTCGAGGAGATGATTATACAATAAACATTCAAGATGAAAGAAGAGGTAAAGTTCTAAAACTTCCATTCAAGTTGAAAAAAAATCAAAAAGTATTGGTTAGGTTTTCAGGTCCCAACAATGTGGCAGTTGAAGACTTTTTACCTTTTCATGGAGAGTCTGAATGGGTAGAAGTAGATTCCACACCAATTACATTTTTCATAGCAGACCATCAAGATCAATTTGATACTTTAGAGATTATCGACGATTTAGCCGAGGCTTAGAAAAGACTTTATTCCAAACTAATCCAGTTTTGCTATGAAATATCCAGGGTTAGGAGATCCAGCAAAGAGAAAAAAGACTCTTAGATTTTTAGCAATCACAGCAATAATTGCAATCACAGTAGGAGTTGGAAGTAGTTTAATCCAAGGTCAAATTAGCAAGAATGATCCTCTCAAAGTCTGCATAAATGAGCGAGATACCCAATTTGTTATTTCAGCCAAATTGGAATTATATGTAGATAAGAACAGAGCAGATATTCCAGCAAACATAGGATTTGAAGACGGATGTCAAAGATCACTTTACACCCTAACAGATGATGGAACTATCTATGCAGAGTGGACTGAGGAATATCCATTTGAAATAGGTCATTTCTTATGGTCATGGGATTTCCCTATAAGAGATATGGAATTGAGCAAGTCCAAAATAATTGTAAATGGTAAAGAATCGCCTAATTTCATAAATGAGTTATTGGTTGATGGATATACATACAGAGCAGAATTTACCTCAAAAGATTATGATTCATCAAAAGATGCTGATTTCTTACCACCAGACCTTTAGAAAAAATTTTTCAGAATTATAGAAGTCCTATGTGAATGACATTGTAAAATAAATTTTTGAATAAAGTTTTCACTAAAGACGAATAAAAGAGAAAAGAAAGAAGAGAGAAAGTTTACCAGTATTTTCCATTATCTGGAATTAAACCGATGCCCTCATTCTCAAAGTGTCTGTCAAGTTCATCGACCCATCTTTCACGATTATCTTTGTATCCCCATCCGTGAATACGTACCCAGTACGCAATCAATGCGAGTAGGAAGATTGTGAACATGATTGTTCCAAAGATGTATACCATAACATCGTAGAATAGTGGGTCATAGTTTGGACCGAGTTGTCCGGTCAGACTAGACAATATACTCAAGATTGTTCCGAATACAGGAATCATCACTATTTTGAATTCAGAGGTCGATATAAAGATTTTTTTTGATTATAAGACGCCGAGATCAGCCAACGCTGAGGTTTAGGAATAAAATAAGAAGTAAGGAAGGAGATTATCCTGTTCCTGGTTTGGCATATTTTCCGGTTCTTCCTCTTAAGAAGAAAGCACCTGCGATACCACCAAAGATTGCGGCTGCAATAGCAGATGCACCCAATACACCTCCAGCATCCATGTATGGAGTACCGGAACCTGCACCTGGATTATCTGCTGCATAGTCAACTTTTCTCTTTGCGAGTTCTAATTGAGCTTCCAAAGACATTGATGGATGTCCACCGTCTTGAGCACCTTCACCACCACTGCCCATGTATTGAGCAAATGCTGGACCAGCCAACATTAGTGGCAATGAGAAAACACCTACGAGAAGTGTGCCTAATACTATTGATCTGTTCATTTGTATCTGCATTTTCTGACTATCGTTATTATTTAACTTTTTTGAACAATTTCGCTAGATACATTTAATTCCGTACGTAATTTAGCCAGAAAAATGGGAAGACTGCATACACATAATCATGGAAAGTCACATTCAATCAGACCTATCGATCCAAAAAAACCTGAGTGGGTCAAACAAAGTAATGAAGAGATTGAAGCATTAATTATCAAATATGCCAAGGAAGGCATGACATCTAGTCAAATAGGTCTAAAATTAAGAGATCAACATGCAATTCCTTTAGTCAAACCAATCATTAACAAAAGCATCACAGACGTGTTAAAAGAAAATAAACTGATGCCAGACATTCCAGAAGATTTGAATAACATTGTAATGAAGGCCGTAAATCTTCAAAAACATATCAAAGAAAATAAATCAGATAGTAGAAACGTTAGAGCATTAGAATTAGTTGAAGCCAAAGTTCACAGACTATCAACTCATTACAAAAAAACTGGCACCATAGATCAAAAATGGAAATATAAGTCTGTAGTGGCACAGTTAGAGTAATGGGGAAAGTTTTAGCAGAATCATTATCTAATTTTTCAGATCGTATTTCAGACGCAATTAAAGCAAGAAAGAATATCTTAGTTACAACACACATAGACTGTGATGGAATTACATCAGGCTCGATAATTTCAAAAGCACTAATCAGACATGGAGCAAAATGTACAGTTAGGACAACTAACGAATTTAGTGAGAAACTAGTAGAAAAAATGCAAAAAGAAACAAGAGATTTACACATAATTACCGACTTAGGAGGAGGTTTCGGAAAATTACTAGATGAAAAATTATCAGATAATTGGCTCATGTTAGATCATCACGAAATTTCAGATGATGAAAGAGAAAATGAACGAGTGATTAATGCTTGGAAATTTGGAATTGATGGGGGAGTGGAGATTTGTGCAGGAGGAATGGCATACCTAGCATCAAACGCACTGAGCAGTGAAAATGAGGATTTGTCAAGAGTTGCAGTAGTGTCAGCCTTAGGAGATAGACAAGATCAAGGCGAGAGAAAATCATTCATTGGAAAAAATTTAGAGATTGTTGAAATTGCAAAAAAACTAGGATTGGTAAATGTAGATTTAGACTTACTGTTAGTCGGTAGAGAAACAAGACCTCTCCCAGATGCAATTGCATTTACATCTCAACCATTTATTGAAGGATTAACATGGAATCGAGATGCTTGTATGGCAATGCTGACAAATGCAAAAATTCAACTCAAAGATGGAGCAAGATGGAGAGTTCCAGCAGATTTATCGCAAGATGAAAAACAGAACATTATTGAATCAATTAGCAAGTTTATCCAAGGAGAAAATGCCACTCAAATTATGGAAGAATTGATTGGATATACATACACATTTCCTAATGAAGAAAAAAGGAGTTTTTTGAGAGATGGAAGAGAGTTTTCCACAATGTTGAATTCATGTGGTCGTATTAACAAATCTGGAGTGGGCATTGCAATTTGTATGGGAGACAGAAATACAATGTTGCAAGAAGGCGAAAAAATTTTGTCAGAATATAGAAGTATGATAAGAGAATACATGAACATTCTAACAAATGAAAGATGGAGAACCAATAATATGGAAAATTGCGTTATGGTAAATGCACAAGGGTTAGTGCCAGAAACAATGACAGGAACAATATCATCATTAATTGCAGGTTCTCCAAAAAATTCAGGAAAAATAGTGATTTTAAGAACAGACGGTTCTGAAGGCACCATTAAATTTTCATCTCGTAAATCTGCAAGCTGTAAAAATTCAATTAATCTAAGTAAGCTCATGAGAGGCGGAGCAGAACAATTTGACGGGATTGGAGGAGGTCACGAGGCCGCTGCAGGGGCGAAAATAACTAAAGACAAATTAGATGGATTTCTAGACTATCTTGAAAGCAATGTTACCAAAATGCCAGATAGAGATAGCAATCAATAATATTTCTAAAGAAAAGGCTAGAGTTGTAGAAAAAGCCTTAGAACCAGATAATGTCAATTTTCCTAAAGGATTGAATTTGACAATTAATGAAAAGAAAAATCAACTTGTATTTTATTTTTCAAATGAAGGAGATTTACGAAAATTAATTTCTACTGTAGACGAGGTATTGGAACACGTAAATCTTTCTATGGAGGTAATAAAATAATGTTAGATCCAAAAATTATCAGAGACAAACCTGAACTGATAAAACAAATGTTGAAAGATAGAGCAGTAGAATTTGATTTTGAAAAAATGTCAGAATTGAATAAAACGCGAAAAGAGATGATGATTCAATCTGACGAATTAAAACAGAAAAGAAATCAAATGTCAGTAAAAATCGGAAATGAAAAGAAAGCAGGAAACGATGCTTCAGAATTATTGAAAGAAATGGGAGACATATCGAAAAAACTAGATGAGTTAGAGAATTTACGAAAAACAGTTGATGAAAATTATCATAATTTGTCCTTTTCAATACCAAATTTGATACATGATTCGGTTCCTAAAGGTGCAGACGAATCATTTAACAAAGAAGTTAGAACGTGGGGAGAAATTCCAAAGTTTAACTTTGAGGCAAAAGATCACATTGATTTGGGTTTAGAGTTAGATATTGTAGATTTAGAACGAGCATCAAAAACTGCAGGTGCACGGTTTTATTATTTGAAAGATGGACTTGTAAAATTAGGACATTCTCTAACGGCATTTGCATTAGATTTTGTATCAAGTAAAAATTACAACTTAATCCAACCTCCATACATGATAAACAGACAATCTATGGAAGGAGCTGTGATAGCTGAAGATTTTGAAGATGTGATTTACAAAGTACAAGATGAAGATTTGTTTTTAATTGGTACGTCAGAACATGCAATTGCATCTATGTATTATGATGAAATTTTAGAAGGTTCCAAGATTCCATTGAGGTATGCGTCAATTAGCCCATGTTTCAGAAAAGAGGCAGGAGCACATGGTAAAGATCAAAAAGGAATTTTCAGAGTACATCAATTTGAAAAAATTGAACAATTTATTTTTTGTAGACCAGAAGAATCATGGGAAGAACACGAAAAGATGATTAAGAATACAGAAGAATTTTACCAACAATTGGAGATACCATATCGATTGATGTTACTATCAAGTGGAGATATGGGCAAGGTGTCAGCTAAGACATACGATATTGAAGCATGGATGGCAGGTCAGAATGCATATAGAGAGATCGTCTCTTGTTCCAATTGTATTGATTATCAATCAAGAAGATTGAAAATTCGATTTAGAGAAAAAAGTAATGAAGACACAAAATACATACATACTTTGAACAGTACCTTAGTAGCTATAGAAAGAACTATGGTTGCAATTTTAGAGAATAGAATTAACAAAAAAACCAACGTTTCCATTTTAGAGTCTAATATGATTTTGGGAGAACTGCAGTCATCTGATTCTATAAGGTTTGGCAAACCAAACTCCAGAGAAGGGATAAATAGATTTTTTCCTACTTGCCCATTAGGGATCTATAAATGTAAGACAGGTTGGCTAGGAACAACTGTGATTACACTTCCTCAATGGAAGTCATTTTGTGAGTTGTTAAACTTAGAAGATCTTTTCTACAAGCATGACTTAAATTCGATACAAAAAAGAAGTGAAAATATAGATTTTCTGGAAGATTTGATGAAAGGGCGTCTAAGGTCAAAGGATGCAAAAGAATGGGCCAAACTCGGCAGGAAAAAAAGAATACCCATGGTTGAAGTCCCAAATCCGACTGAGATTCAAAATCACAAAGTATTTAATGAACGAGAAGCTCTTTATAATTATTCTATAAATGGCGAAATAATAAAGGCGCCAAAAACTCCTATTTGTCAGTTTTATTCTGATGATTTGTCTGCTCAACCTTATAATGAAAATAATATAAGGACAATATTCATATTGGACTTTTCCATGGGCTGGGCAGGTACCTTAGCTACGAGAA
>CALBOT010000058.1 GCA_937896695.1 uncultured Candidatus Nitrosopelagicus sp.
AAAGACATCCATTTCCAGGACCAGGATTATCTGTACGAATCATGGGAGAGATTACTCCTTCAAAATTAGCAATATGTAGAAAAGCAAGTAAAATTGTTGAAGAGGAGTTGTGGGATGCAGGAGTTTATGATAAAGTATGGCAGGCATATGCAGCAGTCGGAGATGATAAAGCAGTAGGAGTCGTGGGAGACGAACGAAAGTATGGACGAATTGTTACAGTTAGGGTTGTAGATTCAATTGATGCAATGACTGCAGATTGGACTAGACTTCCAAATGAAATTTTAGAAAAAATTAGTAACAGAATAACCAATGAAATTGAAGAAGTAACATGGGTTTCTTATGTGATTTCAAGTAAGCCGCCTGCTACCATTGAACCTCAATAAATTATAACATACAGGCACCAAAAACACCTGCCGAATCACCAAGCTCATTTTTGACAATCGGCGTATCAACAATATCACTAAATACTTTTTCATAAACAGTATTTTTTCCTTCATTATAAAGAAAATTAATGTTAGAAACTCCACCTCCAAGAACTATCATATCTGGATCTAAAATATCAATAACATTAGCCAAAGATGAACCAAAATCATCAAGAAATGAGTTCTTCCAATTAGAAAAATTTGGATTATCCGGATTTTTGATAATTTCAGATAAAGATTGGTTTTGACCAGTCATCTTAGACCATTTTTTCTCTAATGCAGGACCACTGATGTATGTCTCAACACATCCTTTGTTTCCACAATAGCAAGTATTTCCACCTGTATGAAGACAATGATGACCCCATTCACCTGCAATGTTTGTTCGTCCACAATAAATTTCTCCATTCATAATTATGCCACCACCAACCCCGGTACCCATTATTACACCAAATACAAGATTTGAATTCTTTCCTGCACCCAATTTTGCTTCGGCTAATGCAAAACAATTTGCATCATTTTCAATTGTTACATTACAGTTTAAGATGTTCTTTAGATCATTTTGTAGATCTTTTCCAATTAGACATTGTGTATTGCTATTTTTTATTAAACCGGAGTTTAGAGATAATGCACCTGGAGTGCAGACACCTATGGAAGTTTTATCATTAGATTCATGGAAAAGTTCAAGGACTAAGTTTTTGATTGATTCTAAGATGGAATTGTAACCCTCTTCTTGATTTGTCGGTATACGTTTTCGTGTTATTGTTTTATAATTTTCATCAGTAAGTATGCCTTCAATTTTTGTTCCACCTAGATCAATGCCAATTCTATTCATGATAAATGAAGAATCTGGTGTGCTTTGAATTTGTCTATAACTTTCGTTAAGAGGTGTTCAAAAAAAAGAAAAAAAGGAAAGTTTGATGTCTAATTACCTTATACGACTCGGATGCTTACTGATACTGTATCAGATAGAGCAGTTGGATTATCTACGCTCTCCCATACAAAGACAGTTGCTTCGTATGAACCAGAGGTTGATGGTATCCATGACAATGCTGGGCTGAATGATTGTCCAGCAGCCAGTTGACCAGTAATCCATGCTAGTGAGACAGTTACTCCATTGCTATCCTGAACCTGTACTAAGTATGCGAATGATTGATCTCTATCCTGACCGTTTACCAAGTCTGCTTCAATCTGTACTTGTTGATCTACTGATACCTCACTTAGTGAGTTACCGAATGAATCAACTACTCTTGCGTTTGCTGCTGGAGCGCGCTCAAGAGGAGGTACGACTGTGCCGATTATGGCTGTGCCAGTGATATCGAGGTCATCGCTTCTAGTATATGGATCTGGAAGTGTATTATCCTCATATTCTGCGGTGATTGTGTCACCTTCTGCGACTCTGAGTCTGTGACCAGATGATTCGTCGTCTGCTGTAAAGGATACAGTTCCTTCGAATATTCCGGTTGCCTCATTTGTCTCAGTGATCATTAAGGAAATACCGCCTGCGTCAGAATCTGACCAGACGTCAATTTCAAAGTTGTCCACGTTTTCTGGATCCCAGTTCATGTCTGGGTCGACTACTCTTACTACACCATTACCGCCTGCAGGATAGCTTGATTCAAGCCATTGAACTTCACCTACGTTCCATCTGATTAATGCAGAACCGACAACTACCTCATCCTCGTTGTACTCGTATGAGACTGTGATTCCGTCATCATCTTCGGATTTAATTATACCATTGGTTGGTCCAGTACCACTTGCAGATGAAACACCTGTAACATCATAACCGTTACTGTCACCAGTTGCTGGGTCACCGTCTGCATCGTGGGAGAATCCTTTGAGGATTACTTCACCACTGAAGATTCCAGTGTCAGTTCCAGTCTCTGCTAACTGATAGCTAGTGAGTTTCTGGGATCTGGTTTGTACGATTAATGGGTCGTCATCAGTATCACCAATCATGTCAACGAGTCCGCTGTCAAAGTTGTGATCTGGTGCGACAATAGTTACATAGATTTTATCAGTCCATGTGTATACTTTTTGGTCCATTTCGATGGTTGCACCGAAGTTAGATGTGTAAATTTCTAGTTCAATGTCTGTGTACTCTTCACCAACATAGTCTGCGCCAGCTGGGGCCCAGTCTGTGTATTCAAGTTCGATGAGTTCACCTCTGTCGAGAGTTTCACCACCAAGTTCTGATGGTACTTCGATAACAATCTGGAAGATTCCAGTAGAGTCACCTGTCTCTCTGAAGTCAGATGGTTCTGGGTCAAAGGATGATGCTGAACCGCCAGCGTTACCCATTGTAAGGTCTGCTGCGTCAGAGTCCCACTCGATTAGATCGAGGTCCCATGTTTCTGCTTCGTCAGATTCTAAGTCAAGATCTGGTTCAATCAAGGTCATGATAATATCACTTCCAATGATGTAAACAGACTTGTCAGTTTGAATTACACCGTTTCTTAAGTCAAATGTTGCTGAATCGTAAGCTACTGCTGAGTTACCAGATGCATCGTTTTGATCAGTATACTCTACTGTGATAACGTCTCCTTGTAGGATACAGTAATCACCAGTTGAGGCTGCTGTTGAGAATCTGGTTGTTTCAGCGTTGACAGAGGATGTTGATCCATCTTCCTGGGTATCACCGTTTAGAGGTGTCCAGTTGTCAGTCTTTGAAGAACAATCTGTGCTTGCAGGACCGTCAGTGTATCTGACTGTCATGTCAAGTTCGAATACACCAGAATCTGGAGCAGTCTCGAGGATTGGTCCAAGTTCAGGAGTTCCGTCATTGGCGGAGTTCTGTGAAACTACGGTTGAGCCAGTGTGGATTACACCATTTTGTGCTGTATCACCACCTGCAGTTGCGAGTACTACACTATCAGAGCCTCTTGCAACGTAGATCTTTAGAGGTCCACGGTTTGAGGATGTTGTTGTATTCTCTGCAATTTGGTCTTCACCGCTTGCTGATACGTCGTAATCTGGGTCATCTACGCGAATGTGTATGGTCAAGTCACCGTTTCCGAGTGTCTCGGTTGAGGCGTCAAGAGCAGATGTAATTCCACCACTGTGTATTGGGAATAATGCTCTGCCGTTAGGGGTTCCTTTAGAAGATTCAGTGGAGAAGTCTCCAATTGTTCCAAATGGAACTGGATAGACTGTTCTGTCTAATGAAACTGATCCAGTGTTTCCTCTAATTCCTGCGCCATCACCTACTTCGATGATTTCTCCAGATGCGTCTCTGTAATCTACATAATTAACTTCAATGTCAGTACCCATGGTTGCTGAAACTGTACCAGTTCCGGAGGAACGTGCACAGTATTCTGCTGGAACTTGGAAGTCACCTACGAAGACACCAGTGTTTTTACCGGTCTCTACTAAAGTGAATCCAGATTCTGCTAAACCGTCAACTCCGACTACTGCAGTACTACATGTAGTACTGTTGTTAGTGGAAGATGATTCTAACCAGAGTTCATCATCAAAGGTGATATCTAACAATCTTGCGTTAGGGTCATCTATGGAGTTTTTACCATAGCCGGATTTACCGACCATGTCTTCTGCATAGTCACCACCTGTATTTACAACAGTGTAAATGTTGATGATATCTGGGTTAACGTTTAGGTCTGCGTCAGTTAATGTAATAACTACAGTGTCTGCTTCTTTGTAACTGTCATTGTCAAATTCAACTACACCTGAGTGTGTTGGTGCTGCTAATTGGTCTCCTACTTGTGTCTCAACACCATCTGCTCCCATATCCAAATAGTTGACACGGATTTCATCCTCATCAGTCATGTCCTGGTGGACAATGATTCGGTTTTCTTCCCAGTCATTCTTTGTGTTGTTGTATGTGGAGGTTTGGTTGACGTTCAATTGATTGAGCATGGTAAAGTCGACTTCGGTCTTCATTACACCGGAGTTAACTGCATTCTCTTTTGATTCGAATCGCCAGATTGAGTTCATGTGTCTATCGGCTTGTTCCACACCGTCATTTGATTGACCGTATGTAACAAAGTCCATAGTTAATGGGTATGATGTACCAGCTTTTAATGTATCACCACCTGATCCGCTAATCAAATTGAGTTCTACGTTAACACGTAGAGCATCGGTTCCAGTTAATGGACCAAATCCTTGGAGTTTATCTCCAGGAGCATTGATTAATGTTGTGCCTACTAAGCCGGTGTTATAACGAGCTTCAGTACATGATCCTGCAGTGCTTGCAGTATCTGATGCTGCTGCACAACCACTACTTAATGTTGAATCACCAATGGTGAAGTTCAAGTAATAGTTCATGTCGTTTTTACCGCCGTTGAATGCACGGAAATCATAGTTGATGTATGTATAAGCTGCAGTGCCGTTAGCACCAGATATCAAGTCTTTAAGATCATTAACGGTTGTACCGTCATAAACAAATTCAAGTCTATCATCAGAAGCAATTGTTATTGCTGCGGTTGCAGCTTCAACAGTAATTACTGCTCTCTCACTGTATTTTTCATAACAGGATAGATATGATGCTGCAGTTCCTGCTGCACCGTAATCAGAGCTACATTGTGTATCGTTGATTGCTTGATCAATTGTAGCAGCTCCTCCGGCCACATCATCATCGTAAATGCTGAGTGTGTCCAAAGTTGTCAATGTGATTGGAGATCCAATCTTGATTGCTGGAACAATAGTTTTGTTATCTTTAATCTTCATTTGGTTCTTAGTTCTTGCGTCGAGGTTCATGTCCTCATCATCTAATAGAATTTGTACAAGTTCACCAGAGTTCCATTCAGATCCGATACCGCCTTTATAGTCGGTATTGAATGTGATTGATCCCCATGATGGCATGTGGAGTACAGAGTACTCTGCATCATCAAGCCAGAATACGGCTTGTGTACCTCTATCAGCTGCTGGATTAATGTACATGTTTGTTTTCAAACTGTCATCCCAGTTGGTGAATGTACCAGTGTTTGCACCGGTTTCAGTAAATGTTACTGCTTGATCTGCAGAGTTAATGTCTGCAGAACTACATAAACCAGATGAACAAGAAACTACTTGATCACCGTTGTCCTGGAAGTATAGTACACTAGTGGATGCATCCTCAGGACCATTTACATCAATTTTCATGATACCACCGTCATTGAACCCGAAGGTTGATGAACCGGTGAAAGAGTCAAATGATGTTACACCAGCTGTTGCTGATGAATCATTATCTCCGTTCTCATCGAATAATTGATAGAAAATGGTTGCGTTGGTTGGAAGTGTTCCGAATGTCCAACTGTCTTCGTCAGTTGGGTCTAGGTTTAATTCATTGTTATAGAGTGTAACTCCAATTTCATGATTTAGACCGTAGTGATCTTTGTCAAATACTAGACCTTTGATTTTGTTACCTTCGGTATCAAATCCTTTTGGTCTGTCATAAGTCAAAGAGATTGTTTCATCGGTTCCACCTCTTTCATAAACTAAGTCATATGATTGATATCTTGTAAAGTCGTACAATTGGATAAATGGCCATAGGTTTGGACCTAGGGCAATGTTACCATAGTAATCAGTTGTTGTACCATTAGATAATGCACGTGCTTCTCTTACAACATTGTTGATAGCTTGATCAGATGCGTTAACACCTGTTGCTAGTGCAGATGATCCGCTTCCGGATTGTGCACCAATGTGTACATGTGAAGATGCATTAAGGTATGCGAGTGGGTCACCACCAGTAGTTATTGAAGAACCACATTCATTTGTGATTCCAGTACCCTGTGTGTAACTACTTTGAGTAGCTGCACCAATGGTAGTTCTAACACCACCTGCTCCGTCAGCTTGACCTGTACCGGTGTTAGCTGAGGCATTTCCTAGTTGGAATGGAATTGCAACACCACGTGATTCTGAAGGAACCAATGATGCGACTGATGAGTTGTTTGGTCCATACTCTAGTGGAGTATTGCTTTTACACCAACGACCATAGTCTGCGCCTCTTCCATCTTCAACTTCTGCATAGTTTTTGTCGATTGTTGTTGCTTTCTTGCCATCAGCAATATATGCATACCAAGAACCGTCAACACCTTGTGCCATGATAACTTTCTTACCGTCAATTGTAACGTCAGGCATACCGTATGCCTCATCCAGTCTGTTGATAGCTGGATCAGTAACTACGATTTCTAATACCTGACCGCCGTAGAATTTACTTCCACCGGCGTCTTCGACTGATACCCACAAGTATTGGTTAGCTGCCTCTGCTTCTGGCATGAAGGTCATGCTGAAGCCCATGGCAGATGTCCAAGTGAGCATAATAGTCATTAAGGTTAGACTAGTTATTTTTCGTCCTAATTCTTTATTCATGTTATTACAATTTGGTCAAAATTTTGGTATTTAACCTTAATGAACGAATTACACATTTTTGATCTATTTTTTCAAAGAATTACAATATTCCATGTTTAGGACTTTGATAAAAACTGTGTAATTTCCTGTGAGCATTAGGCGTAAAAAATCGTTGAAATAATGAATAATTGATAAGTCCTCAGCGGATCTTATATCCAAAAATCACTCAAATGAGTCATGAAAGGCGGTTCACATAGCAAACTACAAAATTTTTGTCGTCATAGCCAACTCTTTACAAGAAATGTCATTTGTATGTAGAATTTTTTATTGCTAGAACCGCTTTTTCAAAAATCTATCCCATTGGTGGCATTCCAGGAGGCATTCCACCGCCACCTGAGCCGCCTGAGATAGCAATTACATCATCAATTCTTAGAATCATTGATGCAGCTTCTGTTGCAGATTTGATAATTTGTTCTTTAACTACAACTGGTTCAACAATATTTTGAGATAACATATCAGCTACTCTTCCTTCTTTAGCGTTAATTCCACTCCATTTCTTACCTTCACTTTGTCGTGCACGTAACTTGACCATAGTATCAATTGGATCCATACCTGCATTTTCTGAAATTGTTAATGGGATAATTTCTAATGCTTCAGCAAATTTGTTAATTGCTAATTGTTGTCTTCCTTCAAATCTTTCAGACCAGTCTTTCAAAAATGATGCAAGTAATGCTTCAGGTGCACCACCGCCTGCAACAATTTCTGGTTTTTCAATTACATCTTTAACAACCATTAGTGAGTCATGTATTGAACGGTCTACTTCATCAACTACACGTTGAGAACCACCACGAATTAGTAATGTTACAGATTGCGGATTTTTACATCCTTCAATGAATACCCATTTATCAGATTCAACTTTCTTTTGTTGTACCAAGTTTGCGCCACCTAAATCTCTTTCAGTAATGTCTTCAACATTAGAAGTGATACGTCCACCTGTTGCCTTTGCAAGTTTTGTCATGTCACTTTCTTTTACACGTCTTACTGCCAAGATTCCGTGTTTTGATAAGAAATGTTGTGCCATGTCATCAATTCCTTTTTGACAAATGACAACGTTTGCACCAATTGAATGAATTTTATCAACCATTGCTTTGATCATTCTGTTTTCTTCTTCAAGGAACATTTGCATTTGTGTTGGATCATTAATTCTAATTTCTGCACTCATCTCTGTTTTTTCAACTTCCATTGCAGTGTTAAGTAAAGCAATCTTTGCTTGTTGAACTTTTGTTGGCATTCCAGAGTGTACAATTTCTTTATCCAAAACAATTCCTTTAATCAGTGCAGTATCTTGAATTGAACCGCCAGCCTTTTTCTCAACTTTAAGGTTATCAAGATCAACAGAAGACTTGTTATCTTTTGTTTCAGTTATACTCATAATTGAATCAACAACAATTTTTGAAAGTGATTCACTATCTTCAGAGATTAATTTTGATTCCATACTTGTACTTGCAACTTGTAATAATGTGTCTCTGTCTTCAGGTGTAACTTTTTTAGAAATTTCTGCTAAGATTTCTAATGCCTTTTCAGATGCAGCTTGAAATCCTTCAATGATAACTGAAGAATGTACATCTTTTTTTAACAACTCTTCTGCTTTTGCCAATAACGTTCCAGCGAAAATAACAGAGGATGTTGTTCCATCACCAACTTCAGTATCAATTGTTTTTGAAATTTCAATCATCATTTTAGCAGCCGGATGTTGTGCATCAATTTCTTTGAGAATTGTTGCACCATCGTTTGTAATTGTAACATCACCTAGAGAATCAACAAGCATTTTGTCTAGTCCACGAGGACCTAGACTTGATTTGACAATATCTGCAACCATTTTTGCAGCCATGATATTGTTTTTCTGAGCGTCTTTACCTTTTTCCTGTAAAGCGCTTTCTTTTAGGACTAAAACAGGTCCATTTGGTGTTTGTTGGATTGAGGCCACGTGTATTTTTCTAAGAATTCCCTTTTTATAGTTTGGTCTGGATCGTTGGGATAAATTGCCTAGATTTTACATCCACAATTCCACTAAACAGAATTCGTATATCTGGGAGTGCCAAGAAAGGCAAGAACAATGGCATTAAATGAGGTTTCTTAAATTTACAACCAGAATCGGACAAAACATCATTAATTTTTGTAAAGTTCTTTGTTACCTTATCAATAGGATCAGTAGAGATTATTCCACCTAACTGAAATGGCAAAGATGCCAATGTTTTTCCATCTTTTACAACTATTAGACCTCCTTGTGATTTGGAAAGTTTGTTACATGCATCAGCCATATCATTTTCATTTGAACCGATAACAATCATGTCATTTTCATGAAAACTCCATGTTGATGCAAATGCACCAATATCAGCACCAAAATTTTCTAAGAAACCAACAGTTTGAGTTTTACTTCCAAATGTTCTATCCAATGCAGCTACTTTCCAAATGTCTTTGTCATATGATGCTGAAACATTAGAATCAGTAACATTCAATTCAGCTGAACTCTTTTTTGTAACAATTTCAGTTCTCATTAGAATTGTATTGACAGTTTCGATATTGTTCTTTGACGTTACATTGAAATTTTTTGGTTGTAATTTCGGAATCTTGACTGTTTTTTGCATCCAAGTTGGTACTTTAGGTGTAGGAATTTTTTCAACAAGTTTTCCATTAGAAACAACAATTTTTCCACCTAACAATACTTTGTTAATTTTTATTTTTTCTAAATCATCTAAAATTAAAATGTCTGCAACTTTTCCAGGACCAATTCCACCAAAATCATTTCCTAACTTGTAATAATCAAAACAATTTCTTGATGCCATTGAAATTGCGTCAATTGAATTCATTCCAAGTTTTATAGATTCTCTAACACAATGATCAATGTGACCTATGTTTGATACATCAAAAGGATCTAAACCATCAGAACAGAACATCAGTCTGTTTTTGTATATTTTTTTAGATAGTACAAGTGGAACAATTTCTTTCAAGTCTCTACGTATAGAACCTTCTCTAATCATTATCCACATTCCGAGACGTAATCTTTCTAACACTTGTTCAAAGTTTATTGGTTCATGACAAGAAAAAATTCCTGATGCAATGTAAGAGTTTAATTTTTTTCCACTTGCACCAGCAGTATGACCATTAATTATGCAATTGTGTTCATGCATTTGTTTTAATGACTTTATAGTTTTAGGATCTCGTTGTGTAACTTTTGTCCAAGAGAATACTTCTCCTAATCCAACCACAGACCGTAAATCAATTGCTTGCTTTTCTTCTTTGATACTAAGAGTTCTTCCATGACTGAATTTTCTATCAACAGGTAAACCACCAGGGATAGTGTGGAAAAATCTCATTGGTAAATTTTCTGTTTGTCGCAAAAATTCTTTAAAGCCACGATAACCACAGACACTTACAATATCTATAGAATCTGGAAAAAGTGAAGTTACACCATGTAGTAATGATTTTTTTATAAATTCTGCAGGTGTCACAAAGTGATCAATGTGTATGTGAGGATCAACGAAACTTGGACAAACATGTTTATTTTTTACATCCAAAACTTTGGTCTTTGGACCAAGTGTGTGGGATGCATCTTCGCCAACAAATGCAATTCTATCTTTTTTGATAGATATCTGAATTTTTTCCTGGATTTCATTTGTGTAGACATTGACTAGAGTACAATTTTGTAAAATTAGATCTGCATAATCATCACCTACAGATACCGAATTGATTTCAGATAATGCTGAAGAAAGTTTTGTGTGCATATCTGAATGCTAGCCTCAGATATTATTATACGTTGAAGCGATGTTTAAATTACGGTCATCGAGGCACAATACTATGAATTTACCAAAAGAGACTAGATCCTATTGTCCAAAATGTAAAAGTCATCAGACAATGAAGGTCTCTATTTACAAAGCTGGAAAAAGAAGAGGTTCAGCAGCAGGCGAAAGAAGACACGCTTTAAGAAAGAAAGGTTATGGTGGACAAAAATTCCCAAAA
>CALBOT010000059.1 GCA_937896695.1 uncultured Candidatus Nitrosopelagicus sp.
ATACATAGAAGAATAAACACTTTAGACCCTAACGGGGAAAGGTTTGATGCTACTTATGATGTATTCGTTTATACCATAGCCGATCATGGTAAACCTATGATCTTGCTTACTGAGGATAATATAACTGCACAAGCCACAGAATTGGTCGAAGAGCTAAAGACTATACCCGACCTTAAATTAGTTGTTTTCGACCCAATACAGAGCTTTGTGGGGGCTTCTAGCCCTATAAGTAGCTCTAATGAGTCAGCGCAGTTATGGTGTTCATTCTGTGCCAGTATATCGGCACAACTAGGGGCAACTACTTTATCTATACATCACATGAATAAAAGCGGTTTAGTTGGTACAGAGAGCAGTATGGAAGCAAGGCAGTCTATCAGAGGGGCTTCCAGTATTGTGGATGGAATGAGGTTTGCACTAGCACTATGGCTAGCCAATGATTATGAAGATGTTTGTATTGAGCAAGGGGTAGCACCTGAACCAACAAGAGTAGTAAGGGCAAGTGTAGTCAAAACAAATAGCGGTGATGTTGATACGTCTGTGATGACTTTGTTTAGAGGTATCAATTCACCTGTATTGGATTTGATAGAGAATAATAAAAAGATAACGATAGTATGAAAAAAAAGACCAGATTAAGGAATCAAGCAATCATGGCTAGGTATAAAAGAAGGCTTGAAAAAGAGCAGATGTTGTCAAAAACTTTGTCAACCCCTGTCAAAAACTTTGTCAACAGTTGAAAAGGTTTTTGGCATACAGACTAAACTAAACTAATAGAGAGAGTCGGGCTAGTGCCCGATCTCTCTTTGAATATGAAAGATTATTGGTGGATTGAAACAGGAGTACCGGAGGATGAAGCGAACTCCGGTTGTGTTCGTGTTAGTTTGACTAAGATGCCTTTTTCTGTGGTTAAGAAAGGGGTATGGCGGTTGTATCGTTTAAATCTCGATAGACCTGATCTAAATGCTTCTGATAAGTTGGTTTTGTATTGTCTTTGCGAGCGATATCGTGTGCAAAGTATGAGTAGCACGGATGCAGTCGGTTATATTGGTAAGATGTGCAATTTATCTAGGGCGACAGTCGGGAAAAGTATTAAGAGGTTAGCGGACGTTAATGTTATATGGATAGTGCAGGAAGGGCCTGAGAGAGTTAGGCATAGTAAGCTTGAGGCGAGAAAGTATTTTAAAAAACACTTTCTCATTGTCGGGCTTAGTTTTGAGGTGAGCGAAAGGGGTTGATTATCCTGGTTTGTTTTTTCTCTTGTATAGTTCTTGTGTATTCCAGCCTACATTTGCATTATGGATTATCCCTCTTCTATATGGTTTAGTTTTGTGTTTATGCTTGACTTTATTCTGTGGTAAGCCTTTAGCCTCCTGTGGTTGTTTCTTTTTCCAGTCTTTCTCTAGTTGTTTAAGGTTCATTATATTTTCCGAATAAAGTATTATCCCACCTGAATTGATGACTCCAACATCTTTCTCCAATGAAATGATTACCTTCTTTATCTACCTTTCCGACCTCGCCAAAGTATTCCTTTTTAATAAGACGTGGTGGAAATATACTAGAGAATAAGTCAGCTTGTGTTTCAGTATTCCATGTTTCAATCCTTGTCATTGATATTTTAAACATTAGCTTCTCTCCCCGTTTGTAAATAAACGAATCCACTAACTAAACAATCCTTGCCGATAAAAATATTATCTCCACCGTTGAAAATACAGTATGGACCTATCTTAGAGTTATTGCCAATATGTAATTTTGAGTTGTTTGTAGATAACAATCTAGTTCCTCTATCAATTCTAATATTTCTATTAATTTGAATAATAGAATTTTTATGGACCCTTATTTCAACATTTCTTCTAAAGTATACGTTATCAGAAATAATTAATTTTGAATTTGGTTCTTTGATAACATTAGATGTTATTGCAAAAACATACCCTCCATCATTAATTTTTATTTTTTGTAATAAAGTACAAAATCCAACAAATAATTGATTGTGATATTTTTCCCAGTCTTCTTTACTAATTTTTTCAAATTCAATAATTGGTGGACCGCCTGTGTTTAGTACCAATATGTCAGATGAATTATTTTCATCTGCAAATCTGTTCACGCTGTCTAAATTTGATGTATCTATATCGTTACTTGATAATGAAACCACATCCAAATCTAGTTTTTTCAATGAATCTGAAATTGATTTTCCAATACCTCTACTAGCACCTAAAACAATTGCTTTTTTCATTATGTATTGTAAATTGTTATTTCATTTTAATTTATTCAAACAATTGAATTTCATTTAAATTGTCTCAGGTAATTTTCATTGTAGATATGGTTGATTTAAAACCAAAAAAAGTAGGTGAAAATGAATATCGAATTGATGCTGATTCTTCTCTAGGAATGAAAGTACCTGTTACAATTTACGCTAATGAGGTATTATTAGAAAAAATGATGACTGATAGAACCATAAAACAAGCAGTAAACGTATCGACACTGCCTGGTATTCAAGAACATTCTGTAGTTTTACCTGATGGTCATGAAGGATATGGATTTCCTGTAGGTGGAGTAGCTGCAATGGATGCTGATGAAGGAATGATTAGTCCTGGTGGTGTTGGCTATGACATTAATTGTGGTGTAAGATTGTTAAGAACAAATCTTACTGAAGAACAAGTTAGACCAAAACTTAATGATCTTGTAAATGATCTTTTCAAATCAATTCCATCTGGAGTTGGTTCAAAAGGAGCTGTTCGTTTGACACAATCTGAATTAGATGAAGTATTGGTCAAAGGTGTATCCTGGGCTATAGATAATGGATATGGAACAACTGATGATGCAAATGTATGTGAAGAAAATGGGCAAATGGCAAATGCAGATCCAAACAAAGTATCTGATAAAGCCCGGAAACGTGGATTGCCTCAATTAGGAAGCCTAGGTTCTGGAAATCATTTTCTTGAAGTTCAACGTGTACAAGAAATTCACGATGAAGAAGCTGCAAAAAGAATGGGAATAGAAGAAGGAACAATCACTGTATTGATTCATTGTGGTTCTCGAGGATTTGGTCATCAAGTATGCAGTGATTATCTACGAATCTCTGAACAAGTCCAAGAAAAATATGACATTAATTTGGCAGATAGAGAACTTGCATGTGTTCCAAATACTTCTGAAGAAGGTGAATCTTATAGAAAAGCAATGTTTGCAGCATTAAATTTTGCATGGAGTAATAGACAAATGATTACTCATTGGACAAGAAAATCTTTTGAACGAGTCTTCTCTCAATCTGAATCTGACTTAGATATGAAATTGGTTTATGATGTGGCACATAACATTGCCAAAGTTGAAAAACACAAGATTGGTGGACAACAAAAGAAAGTTGTTGTTCATCGAAAAGGTGCTACTCGTGCTTTTCCTGCCAATATGGATGAAGTTCCTAGCAAATATCGAGATCTTGGCCAACCTGTTTTAGTTCCAGGTTCTATGGGTACTGGAAGTTGGATTCTTTTAGGAAATGAAAATTCAATGTCTGCAAGTTTTGGTTCAACAGCTCACGGAGCTGGTAGAATGATGTCTCGCTCCAAAGCAAGAAGAGATTTTACCGAATCTGAAGTAAAAAAATCCCTTAACGATAAAGGTATTTTTATAAAATCTCTTACAAGGGATGGTGTGGTTGAAGAAACACCTCAGGCCTACAAGGATGTTGATTCTGTAGTAAATGTATCTCACAATCTTGGAATTGCAACTAAAGTGGCTAAATTAGTTCCAATTGGAGTAATCAAAGGATGAGTGAAGAAGACAAAGAATTAGAGATGCTTAAGGCTAAAAGACTAGCTGAAATGCAAAAAAATTTTTCTGAACAAAATCAGTCTGATAATAAAATAGACAACGAATCTGAAAAACCAAAATTATCATTACGTGATTATGTGGTGAATAGTTTAGGACATAGAGGAATGGAAGTATTACAGAATGCAGAATACCAATTTCCCAATGAGTCAAAAATTGTGATTGAAAAACTAGGAGAGCTAATTTCATCAGGTGATATTAATGAAACATTGGATGGCGGAAAATTATTAGTTTTATTCAGATCTGTTGGTCTTAGTATAAGAATGGAAAACAAAATCAATGTTGAAAAAGATGGAAAATTTATTTCAATTGCAGATAAATTTAAAAAAACAACTAATGACGATGAATCATGACATATTATATACAAATTAGTACAACTGATTGGCCAAAAGATAGAGTTCTCTTTGAAGATACTTTCAATACATTAGAAAAATTATGTGACATTCAAAGTGGTTATATCCTAAATGAACCTGTATCAAAATTTGGTTGGACGTTTATTGATATGATCTTAAAAGGTGATTTTCATATGTCACTTGAGCAAGAATTTGCTAGTCAAATTAACAAATCAAAAGGATCAAAAGCTGAAGAAAAATTTGTAACTTTTCTTTCTAGCTATTTGGAAAATAATGGTTGTAAAATTAAATTAAAACTAATGCAATCTAACTAGACTCTTCTTCCACGTTTTCCACCCTTCTTTCTTGTTGTATCGTGTGGAATTGGTGTGACATCATCAATTTTACCAATTTTAAATCCGCCTCTTGCAAGTGCTCGAATTGCAGCTTGTGCTCCTGGTCCTGGAACTCTAGAACCCACTCCGCCTACAGCACGGACTCTAATGTGTAATCCTGTGAACCCTTTTGTCTTTGCAGATTCTGTTACTACGTTTGCAGCTTTCATTGCTGCAAAAGGTGACGACTCGTATCTATCTGCATTAACATGATGACCTCCAGAACTAATTGAAACTGTTTCTGCACCGGTCAAGTCAGTAATGTGGATGATGGTATTGTTGTAACTGCTAAAGATGTGTGCAATGCCCCATTTGTCTACTACTTTTGCTTTTGTAGGTTCCTGTGGTTTTGCTTCTACAACCTCTTCAGTTGCTTCTACAACCTCTTCAGTTGCTTCTACAACTGTTTCTGGTTTTTCTTCAACAGTTTCTGACATAGATTTTGCAGATTTTTTTGGCTTTATAAAAGAATGCCCTAGAATTATCTAAAATGCTGCCATCCGTTATCTTTTATTTTAAACAAATTATTTCCATCATCAAAAAATACGCCTTTTCCTTTAGATACATGCCCAATCTCAAAAATACTAATTTTGTTCTTTTTTCCTAATGCATGAATTTTTTTCAAATTTTTTGGCGTTACTGTAAAGACTAACTCAAATTCTTCACCTCCATCGAAAACTAATCTGTTTAAACTAGTGTTATTTTTCTCTGAGAATTCTTTTACATCATTATTTGTAGGTATTTTTGTTATTAGAAATTTTTTCTTACTTTGCTTAGATAATTCAATTAAACATGATGATAATCCATCACTTGAATCAATAGATGATGAAGTATAACTGATTGATTTATGACCAAATTCTAATCGTGGTTTTGGTCTAAAGAATCGATTTTTTGATTTTGTTGAAAATGTTTTACTGGATTTTCTCTTTTTTAATATTATATCCAACGCTGCAGCAGTATATCCAAATGGCCCTGTAGTGCAGATTATGTCTCCTATTTTTGCACCCTTTCTTTTTGTGTATTCTTTTACATTCCCAAATAATACTACGTGTATTGAAATCTCAGTACCCTGATTTGTATCTCCACCTAATAACTGAATCCTGAATTCTTTACATGCCTTTGAAAAACCCTTTGATAATTCTTGTACCTGTTTTTTTGATATTGTTTTTGGTAATGTTAACGATATAATGCAAAATTTTGGTATTATTCCTTTTGCAGCAAAGTCACTAACACTTGAAACAATACTCTTTCTTGAAATATCTGATAATTTGGAACCTTTTGGAATGTCTGTACTTTCTACTAATGTGTCAACACATGCTGCACATTGCTCATTTCCTAGATTAAAAATTTCAACATCTTCTGAGATGGTATCTTTATTCTTGATTATTCTGATAATTTCTTTTTCATTTAATTTCTTCATAACAATTCTCTACCATTTTTATCATTTCTTTTTGTATTCTTACTAACATCTCTTTATCATTTGATTCGGTTGAAATTCTAATAATATCTTCAGTATTTGATTTCCTAATTAGTGACCATGTATTATCATCTATGTTAATTTTAATTCCATCCAATTGGTTAATTTTGTATTTTTCTTCTATTTTTTTTGATATTTCTGTTATTATTTTATCATGCAAACTGGATTCTATTGATACTTTGTCTCTAATCTGTGAAAAACTTTCAAAAAATTCTATATCTTTCTGAATAGATTCATCATCAATCATGGATGCTATTAGTCCACTTGTCAACAATCCATCTCTACACATGTTGAAATCTTTTAAAATAAATCCGCCGCTACTTCCTTCTCCTCCTGCTTCTGCATTATTTTCAATCATCATTTGAATTACATTTGCTTCTCCTACTTTGGATCTCCAAACTTTTCCTCCATGTTGTATGATGTATTTCTCAACAGCTAAACTACTGTCTATACTTAAAACAAATTTTTTTATTCCTAACTTTATTGCTTTTATAACTCCTAATCCTAATGTAATGTCTGAAGATTTTTTCCCATCATTTGTCACTACGATTACTCTATCAGAATCTAAATCAAAAGCAAAACCAAGATTTTTTGTTTTATTTACTAGCTCAGTTAATTCGTTTGAAGTTGGATCTGGACCTCTTGTACATCCCTCTAATTCCTCATTTATTGTCTCAACTTGGCATCCAATTTCTTGTAATAATTTAGGAGCGACAGTTTTTGCAGCTCCACCACCAATATCGATAGTCACTTGTTGAGTTTTGTTCAGTTTGCCAATAATACTGACCGCCTCAGAAATATAATTTGACTCTGAAATAATCTCGTTACCTATGCAATTTTTTTCTAAATTCTTTTCATTTTTGACAATTTCTAATTCATCTAGAGTGATCCCTCGTCCATCAATAATGAATTTTAATCCATTCCATTCTAACGGATTGTGTGATGATGTTATGACAATTCCTGCACCCACCTCTTTTGCTTTTCTGAATACAACTGGTGTTGGAGTAATTCCTAGATTGTAAACATCAATTCCTCTTTCTAACATAGTCGCAGAAACTAATTTCGCTATCATTTCTCCTGTTTCTCGTGTATCCATTCCTATTACACATTTACCAGTTTTAATTAATTTAGAAAAGCCATTGCAAAATTTTATCACATCTTCTGGAAAGAAATC
>CALBOT010000060.1 GCA_937896695.1 uncultured Candidatus Nitrosopelagicus sp.
TGATTGGTAACTGATATATCAAACGGAAATCTATTTCTTGTTATGTTTTCGTCTTTAAAAATAACTGTTCTATTTGTTTTATTATTTACACGTCGAGCAATTCTTTCTACACCTCGTTTAGTAATTAAACCATTTGTTGTTACTCGTGATGATGAAAATGCTTGATGTTTAGGCAATCTACACCAAAATGAAATTGCAAATTCTTCATTATTTCTAAAATTTAATTTTTTGTTTAAATCTTTTGTCTGAATATATGCACCAGAACCTGAATCAAAATGTACGGCTAGTCCAGATGCTGTTGCTTCTTGAGTTGTAATAACACCTGGTTTATGGCTAGTAAAAAAACCTGTTGATGAAAAATTTTCACTTTTTTTCCTTTGGCCATCTTCTACACGAATTGGAATATGAGTTTTACCTTGAGCAAAGTCTTTTCCTAATGTACCTGCATTTAATTCAAAAAATCTAAATTCATCTTGAAATCCCCAATAACCTATTAGTTTATGTTTTTTAACAAAACTAGCAGAATCAATTCTATGATCACGAAGATTACCGTATTTATCATCTTTTAATATTACTGTAGTATCAGTCATTAAATCTGTATACGAAATATTTACAGATGTTTTCTTTATTTGTTCTCCATGTTTAACGTAAGGAGCAACTATTGAACTACAAGAAAAGAATAAGTTTTTTTCTGTATATCTTGGATTATAATGCTCCATTGTATGCATAGGAATATGTTTTGTTTCTGGTCTGTAAAACATATGATCTAATGCTTTCCATGTAACTGTTTGAAAAGTCCCATCTGCATTTTTAACATTGTCGGCAGCTAATGAAGAACTTATTGGAGTTATTTGATTGTTATGAATACCATGGCGCAATATAAAATTATTGTTTAGATAACTGTTTTGATCTTCTTTGAATGTTGTATTCGCTTCGAAAGGTGTTATCGATATATCATCTCCGTTAATTGGTCTAAATACTACTGCTCTTGAAGCCATTTATTTCCCTTTATAGTAAAAACTCTCTTATACTTATAAATATAAGAGAGCTTAAAATATGAATCAAATTACAATGTTAGAAGTCTAATTTAACTTTAATTAATGCCTCTCTTGTAAATGATTTCAATAAAGGTTTACTTAATTTTGCAACTGCTAATAATTCTCTTCTATCATTATATAATCCGATAGTTGTAATATAAACTATTGGATCACCAATAAACGATGATTGAGCAAATCTACCATTTGATCCTGTTACAAATGTTGGATTATTTGAAAAATTATATTCTGCATTTGTTGCTCTAACAAAATAATGAGTTGATGTTACCTTTTCAGATGATCTTGCTTGGAATCCTAATTTATCGTTAGATGCATCTAAACCATATGCACCTGAATGCGATATTGCAGTAAATAATTTTAATGCATTGTTACCATTAATTTCAGAACCAGTTGCTGTATTAAATCCTCCTGAAACATTTAATACATCTGCAGATAATGCCAATACACCTAAATCTGGATATAATAATCCGTAATGTGATGGATTTTCTGGATTATGTACACCTTGCTCGATAGATCCTGATACTAAATTATATCTTCTACCAAAATGTCCTCTTCTAACAGATATCGCAGAAGTTATTTTTGAATCATCGACAATTCTTAAAAATGGTTGAAATTGTCCTGTAAATTCTGAAGTACCATCAGATATTGCTCTAATACCTTGAGCTGATGATGTATTGTCACTATTTGGTCCAGAAAATTGAGATCCAGATAAGTATGCAAGATTAAGTTCTATATTACCTTCATCTAATCTTTCTCTCATTAATGCTCTGTTCACATTAATAAAATACATTGAATCTTGATCAACACCATTAATGGTAAATTTCTTATCATCTGGTTCTAATAATAATAATCTATATTGAGAATAAATTGCTCTTGATGGTGTATCATTTACTTGACCACCTTCGTCTGCTGAACCTGATCCACCTACATGGCCATATGCGATACTAAACATTGATGATGCTGTAACATCATTTGCTTGATTACCTTCATTGGTATGAGGACCATTAAATACTTCTTGATAATATCTTTTTTGAGTTGCAGATAATAATGAAGATGTAAAGAATCTAGTTTGGTTACCAGTATTGTTTGGAAATAAACCTTTTGTAACAATTTCTTGCTGATTAGGGATAACATCAGTATCAAGATCGAATTCTGTAAAAATTCTTCCGTTTCTTGCAGCCAACCTTGCACGCTCTCTTTGTGCAATAAGTTGATTTGCAATTTGTCTCGCTCTTCTTTCTATTTCAATATTTCTAATTCTTGCTTGGTTTGCTATATCTTGAGCTGTTTCAGCTTGAATTGGACTAGTTGGTCTTGGTCTTGGTCTTGGTCTTGGTGATACAGATCTGTTTGGAACTGCTCTACTAAATCTAGCTCCTCGGCCTCCTAGACCTCTTCGACCTATTATCATTGATGACCCGCC
>CALBOT010000061.1 GCA_937896695.1 uncultured Candidatus Nitrosopelagicus sp.
ACCGAATTTTTCTTTCATCTCCTCTCTCAATTCTTTGCGTTTTGCTGCTAGTGCCTTTTTTTCTTCTTTTGTAAGAAGTTCTTTTGCATCCTTTTCTTTATCGACTAACTTGAATGCATTTTTAAAATCTACATCGACTAATTCTAATTTTTTATATTTTTTACCAAATGTTTTTGCAAAATCTGCAAGAAAATTTTTCTGGAATACTTTGTCTTGTACATAGGGTGTATCTTTTTTCTTCGCCCACTGATAGATCATCTCTTCTTGATTTATGTCCAAGTCAACATTCTCCCCTTTGATCTTGATCTTTATTTTTTTGGTCTCAAAATCTGGCGGAAAAAGTATTCCATTATGTTCTAGTTTTTTCCATTTTTTATCAGTCTTTTTCATAATTCACAATCCTGCGGACTTTGACAAAAATTCATTCTTGACGTATATATTCTAACCTTGGATTATTCTCCGTACAGTTCTTTTTTCATATAATTTTCAAATTCAATGTCGGTTTTCATTTTTTTTGATTCCAAAAACATTGCAGCATCATTTCCAACAATATATCGTGGAAGCGGTTTCTCTTCTTTCAGTGAATTGATTATAACTTGTGCCACCTCTTTTGGCGGTGTTCCCATTTCTGCCATCATTTTCACCCCTGTGATTACCTTTGATGTTATGTCTCTATAGGTTTCTCCAACATCTGCTTTTTCTGCAGTTTTCATTGAATCAAAAAAGTTTGTTTTGATTACTCCTGGTTCAATAATTATTACATTTACTCCAAATTGTCCTAGTTCATATCTTAATGATTCTGAAAGACCTTCTACAGCAAATTTTGAACTTACGTATGCAGTTGATGCTGGTAATCCTATTCTTCCTGCAACTGAACTAATGTTTACTATATTTCCAGAACCTTGTTTTCTCATTGTTGGTGCAACTTTTTGTATCATTCTTACAACAGAAAAAAAGTTTGTTTCAAATTG
This sequence comes from uncultured Candidatus Nitrosopelagicus sp., assembly GCA_937896695.1. Lineage (GTDB taxonomy): Archaea > Thermoproteota > Nitrososphaeria > Nitrososphaerales > Nitrosopumilaceae > Nitrosopelagicus. The sequence goes on from CALBOT010000061.1 coordinate 972, forward strand.
TGCTTTGAATTCTTGAACTGAAACATCTTCGCCTGCACCCCACATTCCCCATCCTGCATTATTTACAAGTACATCGATTCTATCTTTCTCCTGAATTATTGTATTTATTGCATTTTCAGCAGATTCTTCATTATCTACATCTAATTCTATTATTTTTAATGGAAGACCTTCTTCATTTGTAATTCTCTGTATCTCATCAGCTTTTTTTAAATCTCTCATGGTAGCATATGTGAAATATCCCTCTCTTGCTAATGCTAGAGATGTTTCAAATCCAATTCCACTAGAACTACCTGTAACAACTGCGATTTTTTCCATGTCTCTTGTTTGATATGACTATGTAATAGTTTTATTCTTTGGCACTATTACATAAGAAGAAAAAAGGTTAACTATTATGTGATCCAAACCGGAATATGGCCGGTTATACATCTGATGTTGCTAAAAGCCATAAAAAATTTACAAACGCCTTGAATCGTGCAAAAACTAGACAAGCATGTCTCAATGCATACTGGAAACACAAAAAGGAGCACGAAAATCTTCTCAAAAAACATCTAAAAGAAGAACTAGCAGCAGTAAACAAGAAAAAAGCAAAAATTCCTTACCGTTAATTGTAGTGTATAGCATTACAATTTTTCTTTTTATGAAATTTTAAGTAATCATGTTTAGAAAATTAATTAATGAAAAAAATTGATTTCAATAAAATTTATAACAAAAACTGTCTTGAGGGAATGAAGTTAATCGATAAAAATAAAATTGATTTAATAATTACAGACCCTCCATTTGCTATTGATTTTAAAGCCAAAAAAGCGAATTATAATAGAAAAAGCTCTCGAGTAATTGAAGGATATAATGAAATTTTGCCTGAAAATTATTACCAATTTAGTTATGATTGGATCTCACAGGCTAGTCGTATACTAAAAGAATCTGGAAGCATGTACATATTTTCTGGATGGAATAATCTTAAAGATATTCTCATTGCAATTGATGATGTTGGTTTAACTGTAATTAACCACATAATTTGGAAATACCAGTTTGGTGTTGTTACAAAAAACAAATTTGTAACATCTCATTATCACTGTCTTTTTGTTTGTAAAAATCCAAAAAAAAGAAAATTCTATCCTTTTTCAAGATATGGGAAAAATGAAAAAAGTGAAGATGGTCATAGCTTGCATTATCGAGATAAAGAAGACGTTTGGGAAATTAAACGTGAATATTGGACTGGAGAGGAAAAAACTCCTACAAAGCTACCTGCTGAAATAATCAAAAAAATTCTAATGTATTCCAGTAAAAAAAATGATGTTGTATTTGATCCATTCCTTGGTTCTGGACAAGTTGCTGTAGTTGGAAAAATGTTAGATAGACGCTTTTGTGGATTTGAAATTGTTAAAGAATATTATAATTTTGCACAAAAACGATTACGGAAAAACGTATATCGATTAAATGAAAAAACTAATTCCTAAATTTATTCTCTGAACTATCTTCTTTTGGTCCAAACTTTGCATCTATGGCATTTTTTAACTCAACATCTGTTTTATTCTCGGTATCGATTCTCAATGTTTGTGCCATTCTTTCTAATTTTTGTCTCTCTGTTTGAACGGGTCCATCTATTGTAGGATTATCTGGTTCAGCTTTTGTCATATCGTTAATCTGATTTTGCATTTCTGTTTTTGCTTTGTTATATTCGCCTACCATTTTTCCAATCTTTTTTCCAGCCTCTGGAAGTTTGTTTGTTCCAAATAACAAAATTAATGCCACAAAAATGATTATCATCC
>CALBOT010000062.1 GCA_937896695.1 uncultured Candidatus Nitrosopelagicus sp.
TATCAAAAACTTGACTAAATCAAAAACAGGCAATAAACTAAAGTAGATGGAACAAACAGCAGAGTTGACCAACTTCACCATTTGCACACCACCAGATTTATTTGTAAGTGAATCTACAAAAATAGGGGTGTTTGGATTTGGTCCAAAAGATTTCTACACTTTTCTAAATGCAATACCATTAAAAGAAAAAACAGTCATCTACACTATTCCAACTATTGAACAAGAAATAAATTACATAGACTGGAGTAAGAAAGTTATTGCAGTGTGTGATTGTGTTTTCATCAATCGTGAAGACAAAAAAATGGTGATATCAAGATCTGATAATTATAAAAACGTGTACATGATTGATAACAAGTTTGACACCATAGCAGAAATAGTGAGGTTGCATGGCAAAAAAGACAGGTAGTAAAGAACTGTTTTGTGATTTTTGTGGCAAAGACCGTAGCAATGTTGCCAAATTAATTGCAGGTGCCAATGTAAACATCTGTAACGAGTGTGTCAAATTATGTGATCAAATACTAGAAGATCAGACTGAAAAAGAAACAAAACCACAGGCAAAATTAAAATCACTTGACCCACACAAAATAAAAAAATTCTTAGATGAACATGTGATAGGGCAAGAACATGCAAAAATGGTAATGAGTGTGGCGGTAGCAAACCATTACAAAAGGATATACAATAAACCAGCAGACATAGATATCGAAAAATCAAATGCATTATTGATAGGACCAACCGGTACTGGTAAAACATTGTTGGCAAAAACTATTGCAAAATATTGTGATGTGCCATTTACTATTGCTGATGCAACTACATTGACTGAGGCAGGATATGTTGGCGATGATGTTGAATCAGTTATTGCAAAATTACTTGATAAAGCAGACTACGACGTGGAAAAAGCACAACAGGGTATCATATTTTTAGATGAAATAGATAAGATTGCTCGTAAGTCTGAAAATGTATCAATAACAAGAGACGTATCGGGCGAAGGTGTTCAACAGGCTTTACTGAAACTTATAGAAGGCACAGTGGTTAGGGTACCTCCACAGGGTGGACGTAAACATCCTAATCAAGAAATGATTGATGTTGATACCACAAACATACTATTCATATGCTCAGGTGCGTTTGTTGGTATAGAAGACATTCTTAAAAACAAATCCGATGCAACCAATATTGGATTTAATTCAGGGTTGAAGAAACTAACCAAAACATCTGAACTATATGAAAAATTAGATCAAACTGATCTAACCAAATATGGATTGATACCTGAATTCATTGGTAGGCTCAGCACAATAGGAGTGCTAGGTGAACTCAATCAAGATGAGTTGGTAAAAATTATTGTTGCAAGCAGACTATTCTCTGTTTTTAATGATAGATTTTACTCAATATCTGCTCACGACACTATCAGAGATTTATTATGTGCCCAATTTTACAGTCACGCAGGACTAGCGAACAATTACATTGAGGATGAATTGCATCATGCCCTGCATATTGATAACATAAACAATTACCCTGAAAAAACTAACAGGATTCTAGATTCACTTTATTATGTATGCAGGTATAAGAGCGAGATGTTCCATGAGAAAATTTTCAAAATCCTGACCATGGTTTGCAAACGAACTGATCCCGAATTCAAACAATCCGTATATGATGAATTTCTTATTCCTTGCATAGAACGAGTACGAACTGAAGAAAGTAACAATGATTGGGAGAACAATAATCAGAGGCTGCCATACTTGATTTGGGACTTTTTTGAATTTGATAGCGACAAAAAAGAAGACCGAATTCTGTTCGTTAAACGGACTTTAAGTTTACTCAACCCTCAGGAAATTGAGGAAATTGGTGCATCAATGACAGGAAAAACTCGTTTTGGCAAGATGAAGGTATTTAGAGTAAAGAATTGTTTTGAAGAACTAAGAGAATGGTTTGTTGAAAATGTTGATAAGAATTATTTCTCTTAAAAATAACGGGAGCTCGTCATGTCAACT
>CALBOT010000063.1 GCA_937896695.1 uncultured Candidatus Nitrosopelagicus sp.
TGAAAATTGAATATTATTCCAAATATGACTAGAATAACTCCTGAAATTACGATTGGTAGAGATCTCATTGTGTAAAGTCATTTTGGTCAAAATAAAAATGCGATGTTCTTTTAAAATCATGATTTATTGGGAATAAATTGAAAAGAATTGATTCATTGAGTAAATCAATTTTTACTCGGTTTTTTAATCCAAATTTCAAAAGAATGTTCTGTGTACAGTTGGAATAGTTCTGATGAGAATGTCCCAAAAATATTCAAATATTCAAATTTGATTGTTTTTGGAGCTGCTGCTGGAATTGCCTTGCTTACTGCAGTTCTACTTGATACCTATTACGGTGAATTATTCCTTGAACATCCGTATCTCATGAATATTTTATTTGCACCTACATTTGCAATTGGATTTTTGTATGGTTTGAAAATTTCTGAAAAAGCATTACAACCTTCTGAAACTAGAAGTGCATTTAAAAGAAAAATTATGAAATTGTTTCTTTTCTTCTTAGTTATTGGTGGATTATTTAGCTCTGTAAATTTTGCATTACATGGTGGTGCAATGATTCCTGATTCATCTTTGACTGATGATGGGATTATTCCTTGGATTACTGATATGGTTACTGCAAATGGTGGTGCAACATTTTTGATTGTATCGAGTATTACAATTATGGCTGCAGCTACACGAAGAATTGTTGGATTCAATGGTGGCATGCTTGGAAAAATTATTACATTTTGTGGAACTTTTGTTTTCTTTTCGATGATAAGTATGAGCTTAACTCAAACCGATCCTACCAACTCACAAATCTATCTGTATACATGTTATCATGCTGGAATTATTGGTGGTGCAATGTATCAAATGAATCGTTTTACTTCTAATCTTAATACTTGGGAAGATTACATGAATGGACGATGATTATTCGACTATTACAGTTCCAACCATCCATGGATGAACAAGACAATAATAAACAAATTCCCCTGTCTCTGAAAATTCATATTCATATGTGGCTCCACCCATAATCATTCCTGAATCAAAAATTCCATCTGGTCCTCCATCTGGAGTTCCGCTTGTTGCAAGATGTGCTGCAGCATCATTATTTTCCCAAACAACTGTAGTTCCAGCTGAAATGTTTAGTGTTGAAGGAATGTAACATTCGTCTGTTTCTTCACATCCTGGTGCACCTGATCCTTCTGGAATTGAAACAATTTCTGCAGATGTTTGTGTTGTTTCAATTTCTGGTTCATTCATAGGCATCACTTCTTGTGTTTCTTCTAATGTCATTCTAGGAATTTCATACAATGTATTTCCAGGTTTTATGAACATGTCACATCCTTCTTGCATGTAATTTCCTGCTTTACACATTTCAAAAAATGCCGTTTTGTCTCTTTGCATATCATCTGCATATAGTACGTCTGGTCCGATCCAAAGTTGAACTAAACCAATTGCAGCTAATGATGCAGCTACAAGTACCATGGACCATCCTACTTTTCTATAATGATGAGGATTCTCCATATCTGACATTTACATTGAGGCAAAATTAGTCAAATTTAAAACTTGAGCCTTCATAATTTTGTTAGTGACAATCCAAATACTCCATTATGAATTTCTTGGACCTATCAAACTCTCTGAGTGGGGACCTCCTATGGAAAAAGTGGTCTACATAATATTCAATCAAAACAAATCTGGTTATGTTCCACTTTATGTCGATGAATCTGAAAAAACAGATAAGAATGACTTTTTCACCCAAAATGATAATTTCAAATGCTGGATTCAGCATGCAGGAAATGAAACAAATCTTTCTCTAGCAATTTTACCTCTTTGGGAATCTGAAGAATCTGAAAGAAAACGTATTGTGGATAAGATTATTTCAAAATATCGTCCATTATGTCAAACTGAATGATTATTTATTATTCATGTTATTTTTGACATCAAATAACTGCATTGTAAGAAGATCAATTGCCTTTTTCAAATGTTCAAACTCATTAATTGAGTGAATTTGGCCTTCTGTAAGTTTTCTTAAAATCTTGACATTAGCTTTTGCTTCTTCATCTTTTGCAGTAACCTCTAAAGCGTTAATTTTTGCAAGAATATTCTCCAAATCTTTTATCATTTCTTCTTTAGGTGCGTGTTTATCCATATTCTTGGAATAATTTTTTCCTATATATGACTAGAGTTGTTCATCGTCAATCTCTTCAAATGCATCTAAAAATTGGTTACACGTACAATCTGGAATCTGACAGGAACCTCTTCTCAAAATTGACTCTGATGATGTAGTTGATTTGTGAATTTCATCTGTATGATGGCAACGCCTACAAATCATGTTTTTAACAAAATTTATAGTAATTTAAGGAATTAGAACTGCACGCGCTTCTATCTCTGAATTTTTTAATTTTTCAAGTACTTCGTTTGCTTCTTCTAAAGGAAAAGATTCTGTGACAACTTCAAAATTATTTTTTTCTGCAATCTCGATTACTTTTTCCATATCTTTCATGGATCCAATCAGTGTACCTCTTACCGTTTTCTCCTCGAATGCTAAGAAATTTGGAATTTTGCCTACTGTGGCAATTATTATAGTTCCTCCTTTTTTCACTGATTTTATTGCTGTATCTGTAACTGCATCTGATGGTGCAAAGACAATGGCTGCATCAAAATGTCCATACTCTTCTTTTACTTTATCTAAAAATTCTTCTTGAGATTCAGAAAATTGGAATGTCTTACTTGCACCTAATTTTT
>CALBOT010000064.1 GCA_937896695.1 uncultured Candidatus Nitrosopelagicus sp.
GATGTATTGATTCAACCGCATTAAATTATGACCCAATGGCCAATACTGATAATGGAACTTGTATATTACCTAATCCAGGTTGTACAGATCCAAATGCTTATAATTATGATCCAACAGCTAATGTAACAGATTCAACAGCATGTTTATATGATGCTGGATGTATAGGAGGACCAGGTAATCCTTATTGGTTAAATGATGGATGTTATGCCTGGGTAATAAGTATAGATCCATATTGTTGTAATGTAGCCTGGGACGCAAGTTGTCAAAATACATATGATTATTGTGATCAAAATAGTAACTGGACAAATATAGAAGAATTGGTAGTTGAAGGAGGAGTAGTAGTATATCCAAATCCAACAAATGGAACATTAAATGTAGCTACTAATAGAGTACAGAATGTTAACATTACAATGTTTAGCATGTCCGGACAATTAGTTCTAGATAATACAAGTGAAAAAGTTATTAATATTAATCATTTAGAAAATGGAGTTTATTTTATGAACGTCAAAGTAGGTGATATAGTTTATATTAGAAAGGTAATTAAACAATAATGAAAAGAATATTATACATATTAATATTAATACCATCTTTAATATTTGGACAAGAAACAGAAAAGAAACCATTTGAAGATTTCAATAAGAAATTTAAAAAAGCAGTTAAGTTTGCTACTTTCTATGGAGCAGTAAATGGAAATAATAGTATTGCAGATGTAACACAATATTCAGTTGGTACAGGACAATTACTTAATACTACTGTTAAAACACCATTTGATTATTCAATTGTATTAGGTGTTAGAAAAATTGCAAGATTTGGATATGAAAATAGACAAGCAGTATTTTATAACGGAGAAGAACATTCATATGGAGATGCAGCAACTATTGGTAAAGTTAATGGCTTTGAATTTTTATTTGAAGCTGATTGGAGAAGACAACAAGGACGATCCTTTATGGATCAACAACATTTTTTAAGATATGTTGCTAATAAATGGATTGTTAAAACAGAATATGTTCAACAAGGGTTTGCTGATATAAAATACTTTGAAGCATCACAAAGATATAGATTAAAATTTGGAAGAAAATTTTCATTGAATGCTGGTATAGTACAACGAATATCAGAACCATATGGATATAATCCATTAGAAGAATTTATATTACCAAATGGAAGTTTACATTATACAGCATTAGCATTACAAGAAGGATATAATGTAGAATTTTTAGATAATGGAAATGTTAATTATTTAGATCCTGCCGGCAATGTAGTAGCAGATAATTCAATTATATGGGAAGAAAATATAGTACCAGGAGTATTATCTGATTATGTAGATCGAAAGAAAGCAGAATTACCATTGCAATGGAATTATTCATTAGTTTTTGGTTATGATTTTTATCATTATACAAAAACATTTTGGTTACATTCTTGGGCAAGTGTTATGCCAATGCATTTAGAGTCTGGTGATTATGCATATCATAAATTTATTGCTCCTAAACAAACATGGATAGATTTTGGAGGTGGATTTATATTAGGATCAAAGATAAATAAACATTTAGGTATATTTATAGAAGGCAAGTATAACAAATATTGGAATAGAACCTGGCATGATTTCAGCGTAGGTTTAAATTATATAATTTTTTAAAAAAGAAAAACTTTAATCATGGCAAAAGAATTAAATGAAGACACCGGCTTTAGGGTAAGTATAAAAAGCTTAGTTGGTATAGGAGCCGCAATGGCAACAGTAATAAGTATGTGGTTTGTTTTACAAGCAGACATAGCAGAAGCAAAAGAACTTCCTGCTCCACTTCCACCAGACGTAACTAGAATGGAATTTGATATGAAAGATCAATTAATACGTCAAACAATTATGGGAACACAAAAGGATGTAGAAGAAATAAAAGAAGATATGAAACGTATCGAGTTGAAATTGGATAAGCTTATCGAGAAAAGGAGATAGTTATGAAAAAATTGTTATTATTAATGTTTTTATCAATTTCAACTATTTGTTTTTCACAAGTTAAAGTTATTCAATTTAATGCAAATTGGAATTCTGCAAATGGTGTTGATTGGTTAAGTAAATTAACAGATTGCAGAACAGATCAAATTGATATTGCCATAAACAAAGAAGCTCAAGCAAAATATAAAATAGTAGTAGTACCAACAATAATAGTTTTTAATCACGGAGAAGAAGTAAAGAGATATCAAGCTAATATAATGATGCAAATGGAAGCAAAATTAGAAGATATTCAAACTATTGTAGATGAAACAGTTATGGAGTCATTTTAATGTTTAGATACAATGCAATATTAGATAGAGTTATCGACGGAGATACAGTTGATGCAACAATAGATTTAGGATTTGATACTTGGAAAAAAACAAGAATAAGATTTTATGGAATCAATACACCAGAATCTAGAACAAGAGATTTAGAAGAAAAGAAAAGAGGATTAGCAGCTAAGGATAGGCTAATAGAAATATTAAAAGCAAATGATAATAAATTTGTTTTACAATCACATGGCGTTGGAAAATACGGAAGATGCCTAGGTGAATTATTTGTTGAAACATTAGGAGAAACATCTGTGCAAGAAACATTAATTAATGAAGGACATGGAGTAGCTTACTTCGGCGGAAAGAGATAGGATATTGGCCGTTAAGGTCAATGAAAAACGGAGCCAGTAGGCTGTTAACCTATGTAGAAGTTTGAAAAGCCAAAGAAGATTAAAGCTCTTATCTATAGTGCTCCGTTTTTTATTTAAACGGCAATATTTATAATAAATGGAAATAGACCAATGAAAAGATCAGAATTAAGAAAAATAATTAAAGAAGAATATGTAAAAATTCTTTCAGAAGCATTTGGAGATCCAATTGCACAAAAGTTACAGAAGCTAGGAGGACTAGATACAGGTTATCAAAAGTTTTGGAAAGCTGCAGCTGCTAAATATGATATAGCATGGGACAAGTTACCTAAAGGATCTTTCAGAAAAATTAATAGTGCAGCAGAAGCTAAAAAAGGAATGACATTTTTTGTAATTACCAGTGATAAACCAAATCCATATATGAGAAAAGATAAATATGGATATTCATTTGATGATACATTACGAAAAGGAGTTTTAGGCGTAACTGTAGATGGTAAGCCACAATATTTCCATGATGTAGGAGGAACTAGATATAGAAGAGGTAAGACAGCAATAGGTCCAAAAGGAACTGGATTCAGAGGCGCAGGTGATGCAATTGGAAAAGGCCAAAGAGGTATTTTCATGTTTAAGAAATTAGTTGATGTTGCAGATTTAATGTACAATTTTGATCTAGAATCATTCAGAGGCGGAACAACAGCATTGAAATCAAAAAGAGCTGAATTACAATCTGGAGCAGATATGTATTCTGATCCTAACAAATTTAGAACAGCAAACATTGAAAGATATAAAGCAATGTTGGCAGATAGAGTTGGTAGCAGAGGGCAAGTAGATAAAATGGTTGCTGATATTGTTAAAATAACAAATGCTGTTGTAGCAGAGGCAATGACATTACCAAAATTGAATCAGTATAGTGAATTAGTAGCAACGGTTGCTAACAAAGAAGTAGCATTAAAAGATATTACCAGAAATTTGAATTATGCACTTGAAGAATATGCTAGATTCATTCAATATGAAAATGATGATGCAAAATTTGTAAAAAAATATCCAGAATATGCTGAAGATAAAACCAGAGATAGTTTCTATAGAAAAGATATGAAACGAGTGGCATTAGATATTAAAGGATATTTAAACAATCTTAAAACAGGTCGTTTTAG
>CALBOT010000065.1 GCA_937896695.1 uncultured Candidatus Nitrosopelagicus sp.
GTAAACAACAGCAGAAGCTTTTTGGTGTAGTTAAAGCCATGCAATCCGGCGATATACCTAAAAAAGGAGAAGCTGGTAAGGTTGCTAAGGATATGTCCAAGAAAGAAGTGGATAAATATGCATCTACTAAACATAAAGGACTACCAAAAAAGGTGAAACGTGAAGTTTTAGAAAAAATTAAGGCGTTAACATCTGAACAAAAAAGAAAGTTACGAGAAAAATTACAAATTTTATAAAAAAATAAGGTTATAACATGGCGGTTAGAAACTCATTTACACATATTGAAAAGAAACATAAGAAAAGACCTGGTGTACATGCCAAGTCTAAGTCGTCTAACTCCAAACAATCTAAAAATTATAAGAAAAAATATAGAGGTCAAGGAAGATAACATATAATAAGGGTCAAAATTATGGGTCATTGGGAAGATTTTTGGTGGAACATCACCGAAGAAGTCAATAAAAAAGGTTTAAAAAAAGAATTTGATGCTCAATTAGAAAAAATGAATGGGCAATCTAAATGGCAATACGCAGATACTCGTTCAAGATGGGATTATGCATACCATAAAGTTATAAATAAATCGGAAAAACATGAAAGCAATACTAGACAATTTCAAAAAAATATCAGACACTGAGTTTCGGCTGAAAAAAACGTTACAATTTGCTCGCGTATCTGTAGATCGTGATGGAAAAATTAAACATGTACAGTATGAAGATAAACAACGTATAGAAAAAGGTGATATATTAACGTTTGAAGACAAAGATTATGAAATTATTGATATAAATACAGATAATTTTGATTATCTTAAAGTAATTGTTAAACCAATTATACAAGAACAGGATGTTCCTGATAAATCTGACTTTATTCCAAGAAAAATGACACCAAGGATGCCTAAACCTGAAGTACATATACCTGCTAAACCAACCGTGTCAGAAGAGCAGATAGAAAAGGTTAAAGAAAAAATAGAAAAATCACAACCTGTTGTTGAAATAAAACAACCAGAAATATCAAAACCAATAATACCAGAATCTAAACCAGAAAAGCGTAGTTTAGGTAAACGTTTAGCTGGTTGGATATCCTCTAAACTATCACAATATTCCAACAGTTAACTACAATTACTCCATATTTATATTAAAGTAAATAGGAGTAATAATATGTTTAGAATAAAACCACCAAGGATATTTTTAGGACGTAATCCATCTATTAATGAGATTCCAGGCGAAATTGCTGCATTAATAGATGCCTATAGACCTACGCCTTTAAGGCCTGTTCCTGGAGGTTCTGGATATGTATTACTCACAAGAAAATCTGATGAAGATGATCAGTTCCTAGGAAGGAAACTTGAATTTGATGTTAATAGAGGATTTTTAGGTAGAGGTGAACCAGAACGAGTATTATTAGATGGCCATCCTATATTTGAAACGCAAATAAGATTTGCAAATGAAAGAAAATTGCGAGAACGATTTTTTGATGAATTCAACATAGAAAGTTTATCTCATGCACAAGTTGCTGACGTATTAGCTGATTCAGATGATGATCCAGAAATGTTTGGAAGAACTGCTGAGTTAGATGAAGCTATAGAAAATGAGATGGATGAATTACGAGCTGAATTGGAAGCAGACTATTTAGAAAGATTTGAAGAAGATTATCAAGCAAGATTTGAACAAGAGTATCCAGGTCAATTTAGTCAAGATTTTGAAAAACATTATAATGATCTTGTACAAGATGAACTTGATGATTCAGTAGAATCTCATGAAGATTTATATACTGAATATATAGTTACTCCAAAGTATATAAGATATAAAAGGTAAATTATGGCATACGAATTTCAAGATAAAACAAGTGATGCAGTCTATAGAGGTGATCAATTAGAATTTTTATTAGACGATGATACAAATATAGGTGAAGTATATTTAGACGGTGATTTGATATTTCAAGCAGATGAAGTATTTTCTGAAGAACAATTGCGACAAGAATTTCGTGAAGAAATAGAAATAATAGAAGCGCAGCCTGATATGGAAGAAACTGATTCTATAGATGAAGCAGAAACAGATTTTATGTTAGAAGAAAATGAGTTATCAATGACTGATGTGGAACGTGGAGATCTTCAAGAAAGATTATTTACTAAAGGTGGTGAATATGCAGTTGAAGATGACATGGGTCATTTAAGAGAATTTATTGGTGATTATCATATTCATCCTAAACAAGGTGCAATGGTAGGTAAGTTTCATAATATGGAACCTCATGCACTTTTAGTAGAATTAGGATTTGAAGAATTAAAAAGAATAAGACTTGAAGGAAGAGAACCAATTCAAATAATAGATTATGCTGTAGATGAAATAATAGATCCAGAGATAGATGATATATTATCTGGAGGATCAAATGTATTAGATGATGATGATCCTATTATTAGTGATAATGATAGGTCTGATTTCTACTAGTCTAGCATATTTATTTTAAATTAATAATAATAGGAGAAAAGTTATGAGTACAACTCAGTTATATGATACTTTAAATGAACTATGGGAGCAATTCCAAGAAAATCATAGAAAATTTGCAGATAAAGGAAATAAAGCTGCAGCTACAAGAGCAAGAAAATCAATTGGTGAAATAAAAAAATTAGTAACTGATTACAGAAAACAATCAGTATTAGAATCAAAAAGATCATAAATAAAATGGCACGATTAACAAATCAACAATTACATGAAGAATTGGTTGCAATCAAGCAAGACGTAAAAGAAATTAAAATACGTTTACTTGATCCAGATGATGGAACAATATCTAGAGTTAATCGTAATACTGATTTTAGAAAAAAAGCAAATGGTGCATTATGGTCTGTATGGGTTGCAGTATTAGGTATCATTACTAAATTAATATTTTGGAACTAAAAATGAAAGGTGAAGATTTAAAAAATAGATTAAAGGAAATTATACGAAAAGAAATTAATAATGTTATTAAAGAAGAATCGTATAAATTTGGAACATTAGCAGATCCTAAAGATATGGACCCAATTGACCCTATGGTGAAAGTATCAGGATTTGCTACTTTAAATCGTTCATCTATTAGAACACAGATTGTTGATAGATTGACAGGTGCATTAGCAACAGCAAAAGATGCAGGTAAAGGAGGAACTAACTCATATCAAGCATATAAACAATTGCAAGATTTAATTAGCGATGCAGGAATATTATACAAATTAATTGGAGCTGAATTAGATATAGCTAACCAATTAGAAGCTAAACGATTAAAGGGTGGAAGAAGATCTGTTCCAATTCCAAAACAATAATCATGAAAAAATCAGAATTAAAAAATATCATAAAAGAAGAATTAAAAAAGGTACTAGCTGAACAGCCAACTAGAGCTGTTAAAAGAGGTACGGTTACAGATAACACACGACTAGCAATGGTATTATCCAGTCTAGGGAAACGTGCGAGAGGAGCTTTTCAAAAAAGAAAAGTGGTTTCACAGGTAATATTGAAATTGGCTGCGGCCTTGGAGATAACACCTAACGAAGTTTTACGAGCTTACATGGATTATAAAAAAGATGCTAAAGGAGATGCATCTACTAAGGTAAAAAAAGATGACTAATAATTTGGACGTTTGAATAATATTTTATATATTATACAATGTTTACAAAGTTAGGAGATAATTACGCTTTAGCAGAGCGTACAGATTAGAGAGCTCCTTGAAGGTAAAAAGACAATATTGTCATAATAAGAATAAAGGAGAATTAAAATGAGAACATTAATTTTAACATTAGCCTTAGCATTTGGATTATCAACTGCTAATGCACAAACAACTGGAGACTGGTATGTAGGAACAGGTGATATCGCGAATACCGCTTGGACTGAATGGTCAGTTTCACCAACAATTGGATACGGAGTAATGGACAACTTAATGGTTGGATGTTCAGTATCCCAAACAGATTCTACAGCTGATTTAAATGTAGATTTTCATGCAAGATATTTCTGGAAAGGATATTTTGGATATTTAGCAACTGACGGACTATCTACGGATGGTATGTCCCTTGGATTAGGTAAATTGTTTACCTTAAGGAATAACATTTATGTAGATCCAAAGGTCGTTTATAATACGGGAGAGAAAACTACAAACCTTACTTTAGGGTTTGGGTTTAAATTCTAACTAGTATAAGCGAGCTCTCTAATTAGGCAATAATGCCGCATAACAAAAAAAGGAGATTTTAATTATGGATTCAGTAATTAAGTATGTAACAGGATTTTTAGGTGGATTGTTATCTATTATGATGGCAGTTATACCAGTATCAATCCTATGGTATGTATTGACAGGTGGTGCTATATTTAACATGGATGTAGTAGCGAATCTTACAGCTTTAATCAATGCTATTGGTCAAGGTGGTTTTGTAGGACTTGTTGTATTAGTTATATTGGTATCATTTTTTACTAAAAAATAATTAGTTTAATTTGTTATATAATTAGAGAGGCGCAGTTTCGCGTCTCTCTTACTATAAACTTTTTCAAAAAAAGCTGTCAAAAAATTTGGTAGATTGAGATTTTTTTCTTATTTTTATAGTATAAAAAAATAGATATGAGAATAGTAAGAGAATTCAAATGTGAAATGACCGGAGATGTTTGTTTAATTATTGCCGATAAAAATGGCGATGAAATGTGTATACTAAAAGAAGATTATTATGGTAGAAAATAAATGGGTAATATTTGACTTAGATGGTACATTAGCTGATATAGAAGATAGAAGGCAACTATGTACAAAAGAAAATGGTAAAATGGATTGGGATAAATTCTTTGATCCAAAAAATATTGATTTAGATAAACCAAAACAAGATGTAATTATGATGGCACAGGCTTTAGCAGAAATAGGATATATGGTTGCAATATTTTCTGGTAGAAGTAAATCAACTATTAATACTACAAAGATGTGGTTGAACAAATATAAAGTTCCATACCATATATTAAAATTGCGTCCAGAAAAACATCCTTTTAAATTTATGCCAGATGACAAATTAAAATTACAATGGTTAAATGAAATGGATTGGAAAGATGATGTTGTTGCAGTATTTGATGATAGAGATAAAGTAGTCAATATGTGGAGAGAAATTGGTTTAACTTGTATGCAAGTAGCACCAGGAAACTTTTAAAAACTTTTCATGAAAAAAATTAGGACTTACGAGAAAAAGTTTTTATATTTATATATTATTAATCATAAAAAAATTAAAAATGGCATATTATACAGCTAAGGTTAGAATCGCAGTAGATTCAGGAAATAAAGTAAAAAAGGTAACAGAAATGTATTTAGTAAATGCAAAATCTGTAACTCATGCGGAAGCAATGGTAACAAAAGACTTTGAAGGAGATGGAGTTGACTTTGAAGTTAAAGCAGTATCTAACTCCAAGATTATTAAAGTAATCGAAAACAACTAAAAATTAAATAATAATTAAAAATTAAAAAATGGCAAATTCGAAAGTTAAATATCACGTTGGTGATAAAGTAGTAGTCAGAACTAAATATTTTAAATCTGATGAATCAAAATTACAGGTAGCATTAGTTACTAATGTTAATCCTGCAGGTAAGTTAAATTCTAGAACTTACGATGTAAGAACAGAAGCTGGTTCTGGTATGATTCAATTAAGTGTTGATAATAAAAAATCAAATCAAACTATTGTATCATCTATAACTGAAGCTTGGATAGCAAATGGTGGAACCAATAACATGTTCGTTCATAAGAAACATGGCCATACAAGAGCTAACTTCGCAAAAGATATTAAATTAAGAGCAGATGGAGAAGATATGGATAGTGATACTATGATATTAGGTCATTATGAAAAGCATAACAACTTTGTATTTCCAACTCAAGGTCCAAGATCATTTTAATATGAGAGAAGAGATAAAAAAAGCTAGAATAAAAAAGAAAGTACTTAAACAATATCCAAATGCGCAAGTAACATATACTGATAATGGCGTTCAAATTATGTCTGGTGATATATTTATTGCTGAAGAGTTTTATTTGCCTGTAACAAATTCTGAAGATAAAGCTTGGGAATATGCTGCATTAGCATGTAGAACTGCTCAGCAATTTAATAGAACACATCCATCAAGAATGGATTTATCTGATATTGAAAGTAAAATAAATAGGATCAATCGAAGGAGAGGTCCTAGAGGTAAACGTAAACTAAAAGGTAATTAATTATGGCAAATGAAAAAGATCAAATTGTAGATCAAAAAGAAGAACTTGTAGAAGTTCAAGAAACACCAGAAACTACAGAAGTAGTTACTGAAGATGCACCTAATGATTTAGGTGACCAGCCAATGGAACCTGTTGAAGGATATGTAGATGATTTTCCTGTTTCAGAAGAAGCGTTAGGAGATTTAGATGATAAATATCTTCGTGAAGATCCAATGGTAGTAGGTTATAAAAGTTTAGAAGAAATGGAAATTGTATATGATTTTGTAGCTTCTAATTTTGATGCGACTCAAGAATCTATATTAGATATAGGTTGTGGTAGAGGAGACTTTTTAACGCATGTTCAAACTTTATATCAATCAGATGTTAAATATCATGGTATTGATATGAATAAAGTGTTGATAGGTGTTGCAAAAGAATTGAATCCAAATGCAAATTTTACAGCAACTAATTTATTTAAATTAGACGGTAATTATGCATCCGATTGGGTAATCAATATAGGAGGATTATCAGTTATGTATGAACCTGCAGGTAAAGATTTTTCGCAGATGGATGCATTAAAAAATACAGTTGCAAAAATGCTTGAATTAGCTGATACTGGTATTGTTATTACATTATTGAGTGCAAATGTTCAAGATGTATTTGACGAACAATATTTAGCATATGATCCAGTTGAAGTCCTAGACTGGGCATTAAATGAATATGGACAATTAGGAGGAAATGTAAGACTAGATCATAGTATTGCAGATTCCTTATTTACATTAACAATATATAAATAAACAGACATGAGTGTAAACTTAACAGCGGCGCATGATAAAAAGAAGACTCGCCACCTTGGAAAGTATTGGTCATCAATTGACTTTGAATTAAAAGAAAGAGTTAATCCAGATGATTTTAAATACGCAAAAATGAAACCAGTTATTGGATCATTAGAAATTGGAGGCAGAAAATTTGATATGACATTTTCTGAACTCAATCAATTAATGAGAACATGTAGCGCAGCAATGGATCAAGCAGATAAAGCTTATCGTTTAGGTAAATGGGGAGTATCTAGAAAGTAATGGGATTTCATAAACGATATATCGACGATGAACAAGTTATTGACATCTATAGAACAAATGGATGTCAGGCTGTCATTGATTGGTATACAAAAGGAGTTGATGCATTAATATTATCAGGAGATTTATCAGAACGCGTACATACAGCTTTAAATATACTTACAGTAGATGAAGTACAAGGGTTCAATGTTATTTCAAAAATAATTTCTGATGCATCTTTACAGAAAGGTTTCGAAAATTGATATTTATATAAAAGAGGTAATGGTATGAAGTATGGTATGTACACAAGAGGGGCTCAAGAAAATGCCCAGCATATTAGTTTGATAGAAATGCCTACATTAGAGCAAGCGGAAGCTTATTTTGCAGGACGTAAACAAATGACCTTAGGACAATTCCGTGAATTATTTTTGGTGAGAGAAATAAAAAATTCAACAAAGACGTTATTATATGGAAATAGATAATATACATATAGATGAACAAGATTTTGATATTTTTTTAAATTTACAAAAAAAAGACAAAATTGCTTTTGTATCTGATACTGTATCATACGGTATAGATGCAGCTATGTCTAAAATAAAGATATTTCCAGAAGATGAAAATGAAATGGAAATGGAATTCGAACCAGATTTTGAAATAGATGAACCAGTTGAGAAAAAATCGTTAGTACGCGAATCATTTCAAGATACTGTATATGAAGAACTAATGCATGATAAACATAGAATGAATATTTTAATACTTAATAATTGTATTCATTTAAA
>CALBOT010000066.1 GCA_937896695.1 uncultured Candidatus Nitrosopelagicus sp.
TTTACCAAACAATATCACGTGGAGAGAAAAATCACCCATGCAAGATGGATCTGGCACAAACAATCTAACAGGATTATTTAATACAATAATTACAGACGAGATTTTTACACAAAAAAAGGCAAAAATTTTAGAAGAAGATGGAGTATATATCAGAACTAAAGAATCATTGCACTACTACGAATGCTTTAGAAAATCAAATTCGGTTAAAAAATCAGATTCAGATAGTAGATGTCCAGATTGCAATTATGAGATTGGTGTAAACTCTAGATTTTGTAGAATGTGTGGTAAGTTTCCAATCAATTAGATTTTTTTGACCATTTTTTTGGTTTTTTGATGAATATTTTTTTGCAGCCATCACAACAAAAATGATATTTTTTTGAATTGTAATCGTGAGTTACTGATAGATCCTCATCAAATTCAAGACCACAGACAGGATCTGTAACTTTCATGATTTTTTTCAATTAGGGTCGTATTTCTATTTATCTAAACATGTAGAACTCATTAATCATAAGAATATCTTATATGGAAAAAAAGGAATTCATTACATGAAAAAACTTTTTGGTGCATGTCCCGAATGTAGAAAACAGGAATTATTTATGACTGAATACAACTGTTTAGATGTTTTAATGAAAACCAAAAATTGGATTGTTTGCAAAAACTGTGACTATGCAATACAAATTGAGAAATTAAAAAATATGTTATGTTGTGTTTGATTAAGAAACTAATTTTTTTACAAACTCATCATATTCAGGTTTCAACATAGAGTTAATTTTCATGATTTGAAGATTTTCATCAACATGTGTACTGGATTTTTGACCAATTAGGGGTGCAAGAACACCCGGAGTAGAACGAATGAATTGTAAAAGACCTACTGATGGAGACGAGTCTGCGAAAATAGGTTTTGATTTTGCCCATTCTAAAAGTCGCCCTTGCATCAATGGCACACTTGTGAAGACTCCAATTCCCAAATCAAGTGCAGAATCTAAAATTGATTTTTTTGTTCCATTCACCGTTTGGTTTTTCAAGAGCATTGCTTGATCAAAATGTAAATTGAAAGGTAGTTGAATGAATCTAAATCCATGTTCATTTCCACCTACATCTTGTGCAAGTTTGACTACATCTTCTAAAGAAAGAAACATTGCATTATCAAAAGTGGCTCTAAAGCATTCCCACGTCGCTAAACCATAGAATCTAATTTTACCTTCTTTACGTTTTTCTTCATAAAATTCAAAAACTTTTTTCAAATTTTCTAGGAATTGAGATTTAGACATTTCAGGGTGACCTTCAACTGCATTATGAAGATACATTAAATCAATACAATCAAGGTTCAAATTTTTCAAGCTACGTTCAAGTTGATCCTGAAGATAAGGTATAGTCATACAATGATAGCCTGAAGAAATATCTCCTTCCTTTACAATTCCAGGTTTTCCTAGTTCACGCATAATATATTGCATGAAATCTTCTTGAATGTCTCCATCATTTGTAACATAACCATTTTTTGTACAAACGAATATTTCTTCTCTTTTGATTAAATTTTCATTCAGTAGCTCAGATAGTGCATTTCCAATACTTCGTTCAGATTTCTGAGCACGGTAATTTATTGCAGTATCTATTACATTAATTCCAGATAAAATCGATTTTTTTACGGCATTTTTAACTATCTCATCAGTTTGTGAATCCGGTTCACCAAGATAGGTTCCTATTCCAATATTGGATAAATGTAAATTTTGAAATGAATTGTAATTTGCAGTAAGGAATTTTTGAGAAAAGGATTTTGTTCCTTCAGTTGTTGCATAACCAGAAATCATTCTAAATTACATAACATTTCATTACTTAAAATCCTATCAAAAATGAAATAATGAATAATGTACCTGCAATTCTACTGAAATATAGCGTATTGGTCATAGAACTAAGCAAAATATTTTCAGATTTTTCAAAACTTTTCAGATGTGAGATTGCTATGATCAGAAAAGGTTTTGCCAATATAACAATCAGACTGTAAATTGGAAATAATCCAGACATTACACCATAAATTATAATTCCATATGCCAGTATTGGAAATATTAGAAATATTTTAACCGCATTTGTTTTTCCAAAAATTATGATCAGCGTTCGTCTTCCTTTTTCTTTATCAATATCATGATCAGGTATTGATGCAACATACAGTACTAATGAAGAAAAAATTCCAACTACAATTCCTGCAAGGACTGTAAAATCATCTATATTTTGAGACTGAATGAAATATGTTCCAATTATTATTAAAGTTCCCTTAATTGTTACAAATACTTCGGCCAGACCCCAATTTACAATCTTTGTAGAATAAAAAATTACAGAAAGGATTGCAAACCCAAGAATCAGCCCAATTGTAATTCCAAAAATAAAAACAAAATAAATTCCAATAATTGCACCTAAAATAAGAAATGCAACGCCAACGATGTAAACTGATTTTGGTTTTAATAGACCTTCAGGTAAAACGCCAGTACCACCACTCATTTTAGTTCGTTTTGTTTTGGTATCAATTCCACGTTTGAAATCCCAGTAATCATTTAGTAGATCTACACTAGCATGAAGGGAAATCACTCCAGCAAATGTCAAAAATGCATGTAAAATGTCAATTGGATGACCAGAATACCATGCAAGAGATAAACCAAGAGAGACAGCAATAACAGATGCTAAGAGAAATTTTACACGTATTGCTCGTAACCAGACAGAAAGCATTAGATTAATGATTCAGCATCAACACTGATTGGTTTTCTTCCATTAAAGCCAGAATCTTTTTCGTGCCAGAATTTTATTTCTTTTTCACCTTCTTTCCAACAAAGCCAAACCTCCTCATCAAATCTTTTTGAAGGAAAGTCTAGAAGACCTTGATCCAATCCCTTCATGACAACTCCAATTTCTTCTAGTTCTTCAATAGTTTTATAAAATTTTGATAATTCTTCATTGAGTTTTTGTTTTAACACGACATAATCTTCAAATGTATTGTTGTCAGATAATGTGACTTGAAGTTGCTGTTCTGCTTTAATGACCTCCATTTTTTGTTTTTTGATATTATCATATTTTTGTATGACAAGAGGTAAAACTTCATTGGCAGTCTGTACTGTAAAATATTTGAACAACATCGTGTTGTTTGAATTCTTTAATTAAAAGATATCTTGATGCAATTACTTATTTATTCATTAAAAACAGGTATAGAGTATGAGTGCTGAAGAACAATTACAAGGAATGGTAGATCAGACTATCGACATGGCACTCATGAATGTAGAAGCATATTACAAGGAAATAGAAGCTAGTAATGAAATTTTAAAAATTGAGAACCCAAAAGAATTTGTTTTTGGATTAATAATGGGTCAAATTTTAGGATTAGGTGTTGCAGCACTTGCACAAATGAAAGGTGGCAACCCTACACCACAAGACCAAATGCAAGTAAGAGATATGGCATACAAGCGCGTTCCACAAATAAGAGAGAGGATTTTTGAAAAATAATGTCTAACAAAATAAAATGTTCACACATTCTAGTGGATAAACAAAGCGAAGCTATGAAATTGTATGAAGAAATCAAAAGTGGAAAAAAATTCGGGTCTATTGCAAGAGATATTTCAAAATGTCCTAGTGGAAAAAAAGATGGAGATTTAGGATATTTTACAAAAGGTATGATGGTCAAAGAATTTGAAGATGTTGCATTTAATTTAGAAATTGGGGAAATGTCACCACCGGTGAAAACCCAATTTGGATATCACCTGCTCGAAGTCACCGAGTTGAACGAATAGAACCACCGTTCAACATTCCACCACAGAGACACAGGCCATGGCCCCGTCGTCACACGACTCCATCGCTGAGAAGTGTGTTACGGCGAGCCGACCAGCCTAGCGCCTCGCAGTATCTGCAAAGGGGCAGTTTTCACTGCCCTTGTTTGGGGTGGACTTTTTTAAGAAAAAGCTTTGCGAAGCATCGCCAGGCTTTTTGGAATTGCGGTTTCGTGCTTTTCCTTGCCCTCAAATTCCAGGGATATATAACCCCGGTAATTTACGCCTCGCAGAATCTCTGCGACACGATCATAGTCAATGTCCAGCGTGTACCAGGTACCTCCACCAAAGTAGGTTTTTGCCTGTACAAAAACTGCCGTGGGCGCCAATTCAGCATATTGTTGATATTGATTATCGAGAAAATTACCTGTGTCGAGAGTGGCTCGCAACCAAGGCGAATTGACTGCGTTGATCACTCTCAGCACACCTGCTGCTGTCCGTCCCAGCCCCCAATGATTCTCGAGTCCAAGAACAACGCCACATTTTTCTGCTGCTGCAAGACACTTCTGTAAACCATCCTCGACCCATTCGAATCCCTCATCATCGGTATACCCCTCCAGTCGAGGCTCAATCCCTTTATTGGCCATCAACTCGTCAAAGTTTTTCGAAGTTCCCCACCGGCCTGTATTCACTCGAATCGTTGGTATGCCGAGGGCGTAGGCCAATTCAATGCACTTGATCGTGTGCTCAACATTCTTTTGCCTCACATCCGGGTCAGGACTGACAAAGGACTGATGAGTTGAGAATCCACAAAGATCCAGACCGTTCCGAAATGCTCGCTGCTTGATCCGCTGCAATGCGCCGTTGGACTGATCCTGCATCTGCACATGCAAGATTTCGACACCATCGAAGCCGGCGTCCGCAGCAAGATCAATGCACTCTTCAATGCCGAGCTTACTGTCATCGCGGTATCGCCAATACGAGTAAGTTGAGACCGCTATAAAATTCGGCCGTATTGGTGTTTCTTTGTCCCGTGCTGGTTTCGGTTCCTGCCCTGCAAGTGGGCTGGCAGAGATCGCAGCGGTCGCAGCTCCAGCCACTCCGGCGACAAAAGTACGGCGGTCAATTCCAG
>CALBOT010000067.1 GCA_937896695.1 uncultured Candidatus Nitrosopelagicus sp.
GTTGTCTAATATTTAAAATAATTTTTGATTCTTATTGGCTAGTTTCTTCAAGAACCCAATCATAACCGCGTTTTTCAAGTTCTTGTGCAAGAGTTGCATCTCCGCTTTTCAAAACTTTACCGTCTGCAAATACATGAACGTGGTCTAACTTATCTAAGAAATTAAGAATTCTTGCATAATGTGTAATCACAATAGTTGTTGAATCTTTATCTGATACTTGACTAATTGCTTTTGCAACTGATTGTACTGCATCAATATCTAATCCTGAATCTGGTTCATCTAAAATTGAGATTTTTGGTTTTAGTACTGCCATTTGTAATACCTCTGCACGTTTTTTCTCTCCACCTGAAAATCCTTCATTCAAGTATCTTGAAAGAAAGTCTTCTCTTAGTCCAACAGAATTAATGTTTTCTTTTAGATAATTTTGAAATTCTCTTACGGTGATGAATACTTCACGTTCTTCACCTTTCATTGCTTTACTGAGTGCATTGTAAGATGTTCTAAGGAAATGTGAAAAACCTACTCCTGAAACTTCTGTTGGATACTGAAAACCTAAAAATAATCCTTTTTTTGCTCTCTCGTCTGCAGTTAATTCTAAAATACTTTCTCCATCTAGAATAATATCTCCTTGAGTAACTTCATACTTTGGATGTGCTAATAGTGTATAAGATAATGTACTTTTTCCTGAACCGTTTGGTCCCATAATTGCATGAACTTCGCCTGGACCTGTTTTCAAATTCACGCCTTTGAGAATCTCTTTTCCTTCTCTTGTCACGTGTAAATCCTTTATTTCAAGTACTGCCATGAATTTGTCTTCTGATCTTCGTAT
The DNA here is from genome assembly GCA_937896695.1 of uncultured Candidatus Nitrosopelagicus sp. Lineage (GTDB taxonomy): Archaea > Thermoproteota > Nitrososphaeria > Nitrososphaerales > Nitrosopumilaceae > Nitrosopelagicus. The sequence goes on from CALBOT010000067.1 coordinate 830, forward strand.
ATAATCTCGACGAATTTTAGCTAATCCTAATCTAAAATAAAGAAGAAAGGGGGGATTATTTTTTGGCTAAAATAGGTCTTAATGTCAAAGTCATCTTATGTGTTGAAAGAATCTCTTTGACTCTATTTCTGATTGTTACTTCTGTGATGCCAGAAACTGTTGACACATCTCTTTGTAGAACATTTTGTCCTAACAAAACTGATGATACGTACAGATAAGCTGAGGCTATTCCATTTGGAGCCTTTCCATCTGTAATGTTTTTGGTTTCTGTTTTTTCTGCAATTTCTAAAGCAAGTCGCTCAACTCTTACATCTGTTTTAGTTAGATTTGCGATCTTTGAAATGTATTTGTCCATGGTAACTACTGGGGTTACGACATTTCCTATCTCTAAAACAAGATTTCTGTAGTATTTTGCAGCTAACTTTGTTTTTGCTTTTACATCTTTTGGTGCACATACATTTTTGCAAATCTCTTCTAATGATCTAACTATTCCACATTGCTTGCATGCCATATACACTACTGCTATTGTAATGCTTACTACTGATTTACCTTTAACTTCGATGTTTTTTCCATCTAGACTGCGATAAATCATGGATGCTGTTTCTACCACATTTTTTGGAAGGCTACAACTATCACATGTCTCGGAAATTTTTCCCAAGACATTAGTCAGTCTTCTTTCACGTGGAGATGTAACGCGAACTCTTTGTTGCCATTTTCTTAGATTTTGCATTTGATTGGAAACTGTACTTGGAATTTTTTTACCACTAAAATCTGTGGATGAAATTGAAATATCTGTAGCAATTCCCATATCGTGTTGTGCAAGTGTTGTTTGTCCAGATGCTCTTGCTAATCTCATTTTGTCTTCAAGATTAGATGTTTTTGTTTCTGGACCCATATCAGCCATTTGTTCATCAACGACAATGCCGCATCCGGAACAAATTCTCTCGCCATTATGAATGTCATCTACTACTGGAGAATTACATTCATGACAGCAAGATTGTATTTCTATTGAACTCATCTATGTCTTCTCCTGCTTTTTTTCTTTGCAGGAGCTTGATCAAGCGCGAAAACTTTTTTCCCACTAATTTTTCTCAAGTTATTTGTTAGTGGTATGGCTGACGCAAAGGGACTTGATACTGGTCCAATTAGCTCTGTAACTTTTGCAATTTTTTGACTATTGCTGTCACAAAGAATTTGACCTTCAGGTACCTCTGAGTTGAGTCGTACAATGACTCTGCCACTATTGGCTAAGTGCATAACTTCACCTACCTCCTGCAATTACAATTTGGAAGTTTTGATAGTTTTCATAAAGTTCTGTCAACAAAACTTTAGTTCGTAGCTATTTTCGTTACTGTTTTGATTGTTTTGCTCGTTTGGATACTAATTTTTGAGAAATTTTTTCAAGCATTGTTGTCTTTTTTTCTGTTTTTGGCAAAACAATGTACCCTGACCTGACATATGGCCTTTTTGGATACCTTACTTGCTCTTCTGTTTCGTTTGGTTGTAATCCTGCAGCATTTGATGCATCAATTAATTCCTTCAATGATGGATCGAAAACACATTTCTCTTTTGATAATCTTCTACCTTTGTTACGTGGTAATGTCTTGTTAAAATAATCAAGCCAGATTACGACGTGTTCGTAATCTTTCATGTCTCTACTTTACTAAAATTCCGCTAACTGTTCCGCTTTGACCTGGTCTTGATACAATTCTGCATTTTCCATCTTCTGTTTCAACAATTGCACCTTTTGTAATAATACCACGTCTTTGATAATCATTGTTTGTTTGATTTTCTAAAACTTTGACAATCTTTGATTTTTTTACTTTAGAATCACTCATAACTAAATTAACAAAGCTTGCAACTTTTAATCCAGTTTTTCTGTTATTTCCTCTGGTTTTTCTTGTAACGGTTTGTTGTTCTTCTCCCATTTCGGCTTCATTTGGATATCTGTCTGTTTCAAACTTTTGTCTAGTCTTTAATGGGTGTCTAAGACCTCCAGTAATTTTACTAGTTTTTAGATTCTCTACAGATTTCTTCATGAAATGTTTTTGAATTACTCTAATTTATACAAAACGCAAGATTTGTGATTTTTTTACGCGTATTAATTATAATTCACTGTACTTGGGGTGGTATTTCTGGTACGTACTTTTTTGAATAATTTTTGTCTCAATGTATCGTCATCTCCTTGAATTCCAAAATATTTTTTGAATTTTTCTGTTGTAGTGTAAATTTTATACCTTCCAACAGTTTGATGTTCTATAAAATCTAGTTGTGTCAAATCTTTCAAATGTGAATAAACTCCTGTACCTCTAACTTCTACTAGTTGTTTACTAGAAATTGGTTGTTCATATGCAATGTAAGACAATGTTTTTTGTGTTGCTTTTGCTAACATTGGTCTAGATGCATACTTTCTACCAATTGTTGAACTATACTCTGGTTTTAATTGAAAAACATATGAGCCATCTGGTAAATTTGTAATCTCAATTGCTTTGAAAGATGATTTTGTTTTTTGTATAAGCTTTGTAAGTAAATTCAATGTTGTTTTTCTTGATTCTGTTCCTGATGCTCTGATTAGTTCTTCTATGCTTAGAGGTCTTCCTGCTGAATATAATGCAGATTCTATTCGTGCAGTTGCTTCATTCTCATTATCGACTTTAACCATATGTGTCTCCCTGCTGAAATTGACTTAAAATCATCCTTTTCATATCCTTGATCAAATTGTAAATTATTGTTTGATTAGGGTAACCCTAATTTCGTCTTCTCCTTCTTCTTGTAAGATGTCTATTTTTTCATCTCTTGCCAAAAATAGTATTGCAAAAAAACATCTAATTGAATCTGTCGTATCTAACTCTTCTACAATTTTTTCAAGTAAAAGTGAACCATTTGCTTGTAGTTTTCTTAACACCAAGTCTTGGTATTCTCCTATAATATTCTCAAGATTATTGAAAATTTTCTTAAAATCTGGTGGTTCTATTGGTTCAAATCTTAATTTGTTACTTTTTCTTTCTCTAGGATTTGCAATTGTTCCGATTAAATTTTCAAGTAAATCTAATAATTCGTCTAAACTCACAGGGTAGGTTGATTCATGCCTATATGGAAATTCCAAAATATCTATGTCTACATCAGTTCTCTGTCGAAGAGGCTTTTTCTCCATTGCTGCTTTTTGTAATGCAAAAATACTCTCCACTTTCAATTTGTAAATTAATGAAGATGATAATGCTGCCATCCCTGCTACTCTAAGATCTTTTTTATCGGTCTTTTCAAGAATTTTTAATAACATTGATAAAATCTGAATAAGATCTATATCCCAAACATCTCGTTTTTGAATTCCTTCAGGATTAAATAATACATTTATTGGAACTTTGGAAATAAGTGACTTTGTTTCTTCCTGACTCACAAGTTCCTCACATTCTAATTGAATAATATCTATCTACTCTATTTTCTTTTCATCATCAGTCAACTCTTATATTATAAAATAAAAAATGCCTTTTGTGAAAGCAGCACGAATTATAGAACCTGATAAACCACTTGAGCTAAATCAAGTTGAAATTTCTGACCCTACAGGAACTCAAGTATTAATCAAAGTTATCTCCACTGGAGTCTGTCATAGTGATCTTCATCTTTGGGAGGGTGGATATGACACAGGTGATGGATTTATGAAAGTTACAGATAGAGGTGTAAAATTTCCTGTGACTCCTGGCCATGAAGTTGTTGGTACTATTGAAAAAATTGGTGACTCTGTAAAAGATGTAAACGTTGGCGATAATGTCTTAGTATACCCTTGGATTGGACCTGAAAATTGTCAATGTACTTCTTGTAAAAAAGGCGATACAAATTTGTGTGAAACTCCACAATCATTGGGTGTTTTTCAAGATGGAGGATATGCTGAAAAAATCATTATTCCTAATTACAAATTTTTAGCAAATATAGGTGATGTAAATCCTGATTCCGCATCTTCATTAGCATGTTCTGGATTAACCGCTTACACTGCAATCAAAAAAGCATTAGTGAATGATCCTGAATCTATTTTAATTGTTGGTGCAGGTGGTTTAGGTTTGATGGGTGTTCAAATTGCAAGCCACATGGCTAAATGTAAAATCATTTGTGCAGATATTGATGATGAGAAACTAAAAACTGCAAAAGAATTGGGTGCAACTGATGTGGTTAACACAAAAGAAAGTGATGCATCACAAAAAATAATGTCTATCTGTAATGAAAAAGGTGTTGATAGTATAGTTGATTTTGTAAATGCACCTCCAACTGTAAAACTTGATTTATCTGTTGTAAGGAAACGTGGAAATATTATTTTAGTTGGTTTGTTTGGTGGTTCTGTAGATTTACCATTAGTTTCTGTACCGTTAAAGGCAATCACAATTCAGGGTGCTTACACTGGAAACTACAAAGACATGGTTGAATTAATTGAACTTGCAAAACAAGGTGTCATCAATCCAATTGTATCAAAACATTATACTTTGGATGAAGCAACTGGTGCTTTAGATGATCTAAAGAATAGAAAAATTTTAGGACGAGCAGTAATCAATCCTTAATTAAATAATGGTCCCCACTGAAGGATTTGAGCCTTCGACAACCCGATTTCTGTATGCCTAGTAGACTACTGTTATTCAGCCCTAAGCCGACAACTACAGTCGGAAGCTCTACCAGGCTGAGCTAAGTGGGGACATCTTTTTTGATATTTTTTTTGTTTATTAATTATTAGTTTTGCACATTTTCGAACATATTTAATTACTTTAATCGATTCTGGGATTCATGACTGATCACACAAAAACTAGTGGTGGATTTGTATGTACTCCATATCTTCATGATCATAATTCAATTGAATTAAAGGATAATTGGGTTGCATCTAAAAATATAGATGCACTGTATTTTGTCACTGCTACTTTCTCTGAAGACAGTAAACCGTATTTTCTCACTTCATCAAATCACTATATTTTGGCAAAATTCAGGGATTCTGAAAAGATTTCAAATGAAATTATCACTCATGATATCGATAAACCTTCATTTCTGTTCAAAGTAGATGATACTATTTTTGAAAGACCGTTTTCTCAAAAAACAAATTTTGTATCAATATATTATCTGGAATATGGGGATTCAAAATCGGATTTGAGAGATGTATCTGCTCATGTAGCTAGAAAAGAAAAAGTGTATCGTGCTGGATTTGGAAATATGAAGTTTTTATCTAAGGAATCTCCAAAATTTGTATTTCCATACAGCGATCATATTGTAATGTTGGAGGTTTCAAGTGATAAGAGTCATCAAAGTGATAACAAATACTGTGAACAAACTAGACTTGATATTTGCAGAAAAGGAATTGTAATGAATAATCTTGTTAGTCTCTCAATTCTTGAAACAATGAAATAAAAAAAGGTAAATACCCCTCAAAAATTATTTTGTTATGAGCAAACCTTCTGATCTAGGTTCATTAAAAATAGGTTCATACATTTTACTACCTGTTGGTGATCAACCAACCGGAGAACCTTGTAGAATCTCTGAATATGATACAAGTAAACCTGGAAAACATGGTGCTGCAAAGGCACGTATAGTTGGAGTTGGTGTTTTTGATGGTGCAAAACGCCCACATGTAGGTCCTGTAAGTATGCAAGTACATGTTCCGCTAATTGATAAAAGAGTTGGACAAATCATTTCAATGACTGGTTCTGAAATCCAAGTTATGGATGGAGAAACATTTGAGACTGTCGACATCCAAATGGTTGATGAAGAGGTTGATGGAAAGTTAGAACAAGGTCAAGATATTGAATATTGGAATGTTATGGGAAGAACTAAAATCATGCGAATTAAAACATCCTAAATTGGATGCTAATGATGATTGGAAAAGCCAACTGATTTCTGATGAAGATTATGAGTTTTGAGGCATCCTATTTTTTATTTTAAAATGAAATTAGCTGCTTTATTTTCTGGTGGAAAAGATAGCACATACGCAATTCATCTTGCCAAAAAACTATCACATTCTGTTGATGTATTGTTAACATTATATCCACATTCTGATGATAGTCATTTACTTCATCATCCGAACATAAAATTCACTAAATTACAATCTGAATCTATGAATATTCCACAATTGATTGAAGAAATTCCATCTGTTGATACTGAAACAGAATTTAAAAAACTTGAAAATTTGATTATATCTGCAAAAGAAAATTATTCTATTGAAGGAATAGTTCATGGTGGAATACTAAGTAACTTTCAAAAAGATAATTTTTCTTCAATATGTAAAAAACATAATCTAGAAATTATATCTCCATTATGGAATAAAAATCCTGAATTATACATGCAAGAATTATTGAAAGAAAATTTTGAATATATTATTTCTAGTGTGAGTTGTGATGGTTTGGATGATTCCTGGTTAGGACAGACAATTAATAAAAATAGGTTAGAAAATCTTGAAAAACTACAAACCAAATTTGGTTTTAACCTAAATTTTGAAGGTGGTGAAGCTGAGACATTTGTAATTAACTGTCCATTATTCAAAAAATCTCTGTTTATTCAGGATTCACGAACTGAATGGGATGGTTATAGGGGAAGATTTGAAATATTGGAGATGAAATTAAAAGATAATGCTTGATAATCTGAAAGATGGTTTAAGAACCGCAATTAAAAAAATTGTTAGCTCTTCTGGTATTGATGAGGAATTAATTAAAGAATTAGCAAAAGATGTACAACGTTCACTTTTACAATCTGATGTAAATGTGAAATTGGTTCTTGAAATCACAAAGAATCTGCAAGAACGATGTATTAATGAGACTCCCCCTCCTGGCTTATCAAGAAAAGATCATATTGTAAAAATCCTTTACGATGAATTATCAAAATTATTAGGAAATGATACTGAATTCCATTTCAAATCTGGTAAAGTTAACAAAGTATTGATGCTTGGAATTCAAGGTAGTGGTAAAACTACTGTATCATCTAAACTAGCAAAATTCCTTACAAAACAGGGATATCGTGTAGGAGCCATTGGCGCTGATACGTACAGACCCGGTGCATTGGTTCAATTAAGAACAAATTGTGAAAAATCTAACGTTGAAGTTTATGGTGAAGAAAATAACAAAGATTCAGCTGAAATTGTAAAAAATGGTTTGAAACATTTTGAAAATTCCAATATTGATGTTGTTTTAATTGATACTGCAGGACGTCATAAAGAAGAACAGGATCTTTTAGATGAAATGACTGAAATTTCTAAAATAGCTAATCCTGATTTAGCATTATTGGTAATAGATGGAACAATTGGTCAACAATGTTTTTCACAAGCTGAGGCATTTAACAAAATAGTTCCTGTTGGTGGCATAGTAATTACAAAACTTGATAGTTCTGCAAAAGGTGGTGGTGCTTTGGCTGCATCTGCCGCGACTGGTGCACAGGTAATGTATGTTGGAACCGGTGAAAGAATTGATGATCTGGAACAATTTTCTCCAACTAGATTTGTTGGTAGACTTTTGGGAATGGGTGATGTTCAAGCTGTACTTGATCTTGCAAAAAGACTTGGTGATGAAGCAGATGAAGTTCGTATGAAACGAATCTCTAGCGGAAAAATGAACATGGAAGATTTCTTTTATCAGCTTGAAGAAGTTACAAAAGTTGGTTCACTTCAAAGTCTGATGGAAACAATGCCTGGATTATCTGGAATGGTAAAAGAAGATCAGCTTGAAGTTATGGAACAAAGAATGGATAAATGGAGATACATAATACAAAGTATGAATACAAAAGAAAAGGCTGATCCTGATTTACTTAACTCATCTAGAATCAAGAGAATTGCACGAGGTTCTGGTTGGCCTGAACATGAAGTTAAAGAACTAATAAAAAATTACAAAAATTCTAAATCGATGATGAAAGCATCTAAAGGTCGACAAATGCAAGGTATGCTTCGTAAACTTGGAATGGGTTAATTAGAAAAGCTTCGAATGTATACACATTGTTCATATGGAATAATCATTTCTTCAGGAAGAATTCTCCTATCTGTTAATTCACAATCTGAGTCTCTAACAATTGCTATTGGATGTAAATCATCCCCTTCTCCCATTTTGTGATTTGCAATTGATGCTAAATTATCTGCAGTTGCCTGAAATGTAACTTTTAATGGATTTCCATCTAGATCTTTTTCTCCACGTAAATCTTTAGTTGGTTCTATTCCTGCACATGCTATTGCAACTCCAGTTGTACCAATTCGTGCAGGCATCAATCTACTATCTACAATAATTACTCCGACATGCAAATTCAGTTCAAGAAAAATTTTTCTTTTAATATCTTCAGCAAATTTGTATGGTTCTTCAGGGTATAGAACAACTTTTGTTCCCTTTGAATTAGATTTGTCAATTCCTGCATTGGGTGCTAATATTCCATTAGTAGTGGACATTACAAATCCTGCAACTCCGCCTAAAATATTATCAGATTCTCTATAAACAATTTCCATAAATTTTGCATTAGAATCAAATTTTTTTGCAATCTTACTTGCTTTTTGGCATACTTTCGATTTTTCAATATCTAAAATTCGACCTTGGGAATTTGAGAGAAACTTACTTGATATTACTAAAACATCTCCTTCTTTGATACTGAATTTATTTCTCTTCAGAATTCT